>CAXEKM010000628.1:0-11519 GCA_963996645.1 uncultured Marinoscillum sp. | reverse complement strand
TTCAAGCAACGGAAAAATTTTGCAACACATTGAAGCGTTTCAAGTTAGGTTGTTCATGGGGTGGCTTTGAATCATTAGCTTTCCCTGCTGTAACTACTATGAGCTCACTAAACTATGACAAGCCTAACACGCTGGTCAACAGAATAAGATTGTATATAGGCATGGAAAGCTCTGAATCACTGATTGAAGACTTAACCAATGCGCTTAATACTATTTAGTATTCTATTTTTTTTCGCGGGCTACTTTTGTTTTGGACAAAACACAGGCATTATCAAGGGTAAGATCACCGATAGCAACGGTGATCCTCTAGCCTTTGCGACTGTCTATGAAGAAGGAACCACCAACGGGACTACAAGCAACGCTGATGGATTTTACCAATTGACATTACAGTCAGGGACAAGAAACATTGTAGCACAGTTTGTCGGATATCAAAGACAATCACAACAAGTTGATGTCAGCACTGCCATCACACTTCAATTAAATTTTCAATTAGCAGATGAAGCTCTTGTCTTACAGGAAGTCATCGTTTCTGCAAAGGAAAAAGATCATGCTCGTCAGGTTATTCGAAACGCCATTAAAAAGCGGAAATACTATCGAGATGAAATTGCCGCCTTCTCTACTGATGTTTACGTAAAGGGGCTTCAACGACTTGACAAAAAGCCCAAGAGCCTCCTGGGAATGACCATTGATATAGATACCGGAATTGTATATTTATCTGAGTCTGTTTCTAAAATCAAGTATCAGCATCCAGACAAGGTCAATGAAATCATGATTTCCTCTAAAGTAAGTGGAAACAACAATGCCTTTAGTTATAACCAGGCATCAGAAATGTTGATAAATCTTTACGACAACAGCTTTTTTGTTGAAGGAATAAGCGAACGACCTTTTATCTCCCCTTTAGCCAACAATGCCTTTTTATACTATGACTACAAAATGGCTGGGACGCTTATTGAAAATGGTTTATATATCAATAAGATCAGAGTGATCCCCAAGCGAAGTACTGACCCTGTCTTTAGCGGGTATCTGTACATCATTGAAGATAGCTGGCGCCTGTATAGCGTGGATGTATTAACTACAAAATCCAATGGAATCGAGTTCTTAGACTCTTTAACTTTCAATCAAGTATATGCACCTGTAGGCAATGATATCTGGATGCCAATTTCCCAACGATTTACATTCAAATTCAAGGCTTTTGGCTTTCAGGGAAGTGGTCACTTCACAGCTATCTATAGAAACTACAAAGTACAGCCAAATTACTACCAACCTCGAGTAACCGAGAAAAAGAAAAAAGAAGTAGCAGAAGAAAAGTCCGAAGAGAAACCAGAAAAGTCTCAACCGGATGTCACCAAACAAAAAAAACCGGAGACTCCAGAAAATAACATCATCGTTAAAATGGATGAGCCTCCTCTATTTACAAAACAAGATTTCTCCAATGCGATTCTTGTGGTAGAAGAAGGAGCAAATGATCGAGATTCAGCATACTGGGCACGTGTTCGCCCTATTCCGCTGACAACAAGAGAAAATGTAGATTACCAACAGAAAGACTCTATTCGAGCTATTAAAAATTCCAAAGCCTATAAAGACTCTGTTGATCAGATCAGAAATAAGTTCAAGTTTTCCAACCTCTCACTAATTGGCTACACGCATTATAATAGCTATGAAGGGAAATACATCAATTTCCCAACGGTCAAAGAACTAATTCAATACAATTCGGTAGAAGGACTTGCTATCAATCTACCTATAGCCTTTCAAAAAAGAAATGACCGCTATTTCAATTACCGTATAGTACCAACACTGAGGTATGGATTTGACAACAAGCAGCTGCAGGCAAAAGTAGAAGGCCTAAAAATGCTAAATCAAAAAAAGCGAGAAATGATCCAGATAGCTGGTGGTCGATTTATCGATCAACTAAATGACCAAGACCCTATCTCATACATCAACAATAGCTATTTTACTTTAATCAGAGGTTTGAATTATGCCAAATCCTACCAGAAACACTTTGGATACTTTATCTACCAGCGAGAAGTTTCAAATGGCCTTCTTTTCACAGGAAGAATGGAATATGAAGACAGACAGCAGATATACAACACAGCCACCTATAACCTGTTCAATAAAGAATTTACGCCCAATGCGCCGACTAGCGAAGAGATAGGAGTAACCGACTTTCCGCGATATCAAGCATATAGCCTGAGTGCTCGATTACGCATCAGACTGAACCAGAAATACATTGATCGTCCAGACCGTAAAATCATCATTGAGTCTAAGTTTCCTGATGTTTTTCTTTATGTTAAATCAGCTCTACCAGTTTTTGGAGCGGATGTACAATATCATCTCCTTAAAGCCGGAATTTCACACAAATTAATGCTAGGGCAACTGGGAACAAGTGATTTAAGTATTTGGAGCGGAGCGTTTGTAGGCAAGAAGCAAATGTATTTCACAGATTTCCAGCATTTCAATGGGAACCAAACGTACTTAACGACTCAGGGCGTTATCAACCGTTTTCAGGTTTTAGAATATTATCGATTCAGCACTCAGGACAAGTTTGCCGAAGCTCATTATGAGCATCATTTCAATGAGTTCATCTTCAATAAAATACCATTGATTAAAAAACTAAACCTACAGGCCGTTGCAAGTGTAAATTACTTAACTACACCGACGATGGGGCAATATTTTGAATTTGGAGCAGGAATTGAACACATCCTTCGATTTATTCGAGTTGATTATTTTACCGCAATCAGGAATGGCGATTACTACGGATCAGGCATTCGTATTGGAGCAGGATTCTAGTTATTTGAGCACGTGTATATAGCCCTTGTATTCAGTTACAGAATACTTCACCAAGTAGTAATAAACACCTGACTCTACATTGAGCCCATTCCAGGAAAACTCTCTGTTATCACTGTAGAAAACCTCAGTACCATTACGGTCATGCACTACAAAATACTGGAATGAGTCATCGCAATTATCAATAGGCAAATTTTGATCTGAGTTGAGCAAATTGGTCAATGAATATTCATCATTAATCCCATCACCATTTGGTGTAAACACATTCGGTGGTGTGAATCGATTAAACTGCTCACGTGTTTCGGTAATCTCAAATCGAATGGCCATCGTATCCAACCTAGCTCCGACACAGTTGTCATCGTAAGCAATAAATGGGATTTCAAAAAATGCCGATGTTTCTCCAAAATCAATCAAAGAGCAATCTGGCAACCATTTAAATGTAGAGGTAACTTCTCCAAATCCTGTTTCTCTGGGGAACTCGATAATCTCTGAGCGAGGCAATCTTGCTGGATTAAAAAAGTCAACAGTTACAGAATCGCCCAAATCAAAATCAAAGGCAGTGATATCCATTTCAAATAATTGATTCACATAGATCACTGTATCTGCGTAATACTCGAATTCTGGCTTTTCATTTGGAGGAACTATTACGTGAATTTTGATCAGTTTAGAATCCGTATTGGTTACCTGACACTCATCATAATCTTCCGAATGAAAGTCCAGTTCATAAGTTGTATTTTCACTAATTCGCAAATTCTTACAGGAAGTATCCCAACTAAACTCTGACTCTACCTCACCATTTCCTTCTTTACCAAAAAAGACCATTCCGATATTACCAGGAGTATACCCGTCTGCTCTCAAACTCAGATCAATTTTATCCATATCAGCATCTGTAGATCGGACGTTAAAACGCACCACATCTCCCAGGGTAATCACAATAGAATCTTGAGTTTCGGCGGTCACAACCGGACTGGTATTGGGAGGTAGAATAACATTCATATTATACCATTGAACAGATGGGCTTGGCACCTCACAAGCATCTAAATCTTCTGCATATACCCCTACTATAAAATTACTTTGTGTAGAAAAATCATAATCATGGCAATTAGTCCGCCAAACCAGCTCAGCAGTAGTCTTTCCTGATTCCTGGGTTTTCGTTACCAATTCAAACCCATAATCTTCCGGAGCCTCTTCATTTTGTAATACAAGCATAAAATCTATGCTATCGCTATCCACATCATTACTAACAACATCAATTCGTAAACTGTCGCCTTCATTTATAGAATAACTCACATCCACAACTCCAGCAAAACTCGGAAACTCGTTCGGTGGTGGCTCTACTATTACCTTTAACCTCGCGGTATCCAATTGAGGTACCGGACAGGCATCATCAGCAGCAATTAGATCTACAATAAAAGGCCCATCCCGAACAGGTGGACACCCAGGCATACACACTTCGATAATCAATGAATCCTGACCTGGAGTTACTGTCTGATTGGTTATTTGAAATACATCATCCAAATATCCATCAAAATTCACTCCTTTTGCTTTCAAACTGATCGTTTCACCATTGGTAACATTGGTGACAACAAATTCAAAGCATTTATCATCGGACAAAGTGAATTCTAATATATCAGTATCTACGTTAAAGTTTGGTCGCTCGGGAATTGAAACACCTACAACTGGGGGATCTGGAGGATTACACCCATCAACTACCAGCATCTGGAAGTCTCTCTGCATTTCTCCAATCTGAACCCCATCTCTCCATTCTTCTACAATAACCGAAAAAACATAAACCCCTGTTTCACTTGGATTGACAGTAAGTAAACCTTCATTACTTATGGCTAGTGGTCGTGTACCAGGCACCATTCTATTCAAAGAATAACCTTGTATCCAGCTAACTTCAATATGCGGCTTAGGAGTTATAGGAGGATATGCAACAAGCGCACTACTATTTAGTGGTGTAGCTAATCGATAGGCTAATGAATCTCCATCAGGATCAACTCCTGTAAAATCAGTGTAATACAACTGACCAACACAGGCATAGTCACTTAATGGTCTTAGAAGTGTTGGAGAGGAATTCTCAAATACCTTCCCATCTTTCCATAAAGGCGGAATTTCCAATACATATTTCATCCCAGTGTCTCCGGGATTATTAATATTCCTGATTACATGATTGCGACAGCATCTCTCATATACGATGTAGTATCCCTCCTCATCTGCAAAATCCTCTGGATTAAACTGAAAATCCGCTGAGTATAAAACTTTAAGAGTCTTCAATTCATCAATAGCGCACTCTTGATTAGAATACGGCACGTTGGCATTAAATACCTCGCTTAACAAATATTCTCCAATGCGACGATTGTCTTTATTAGAAAATATCACAACTGTAATGGATGGTTCTATTGTAGTATTCTCCTGTTGAGCAGCATCTCGGTATTGGATTAATGATATTCGATATCGCCCATCATCCAACATACTGAACTCAATCTCTCCTCCTACTATGTGGAAAGCTTGTGTCAAATGGATTAAAAAGAATAATCCCAGATATAATATTCCCTTTTTCATTTTTGGATTCTCCTAGATTAGATGAACACCTTTTTAATGATGAACCCCAACCCTTCAGACAAAACTATTATTAGCTTTGCGCTGAAATGAAGTCTAGTAAAGTTATCGAAAAGAATAGAGATAACTCGCAGCAACTTTCGTGTTAATGAATCCAATATTTTGAATTTGAAAGTTCTGAGCTATAATCAAATCAATTTTTGTTTATAGGACTCGAGAAGTTTGTTGCAACTAACTATACAAATAACGCTTTTGATAAGCGTGGGATAAACAAATTACCAAACAGCCGCTGCGAGATTGAATATGGCAAGAAGATCATCAAACAAATTTGTAAAGCGAGGAGAAATTCTCGAAATCAAAATTGAAAATTATGCCTTTGGAGGAAAAGGCATCGGTCGGATTAGAAATGAACATGGTGAGTTTGTAGTGTTTGTCCCAAATACGCTACCTGGACAACTGGTGAAAGCTCAGGTACAAAAAGCAAGTAAAACATACGCTGAAACAAAACTTCTAGAAGTACTCACACCTTCTGAAGATGAAGTTTCCATTCCATATCAGGAAATTCCAGGTGCACCCTACATCAAATTACCAATTGAAAAACAGCATGCTTACAAAAAGCAAAGTACGCTCGAGCTGTTTAAAAGAATTGGAAAAGTTGATAACATCGAGTCATTACTGGATGAATTTATATCCTCACCAAGCGGCTTTCACTATAGAAATAAAATGGAATACGCTTTTTCAGCTATTGGTTACGATCACGAGCTCAAGACCGATGTAGATGAATTTACACTTGGCTTTAAAAAACGAGGAACCTGGTGGTGCGGAGATGATCTAAAAAAGGACTCTGGACTTTTTGATAAGGAAGTAGAAGATAAACTCAAGCTGATCAAAGAATACTGTGAGAAGACAAGCCTCCCACCATGGCACGGACCAAAACGTACTGGTTTTTTCAGATATCTGGTCGTTCGAAAGTCATTCAAAACGGATCAAATCCTATTCAACCTGGTCACCACCTCAGATGAAGAAGGAAGATTTGATATTCAAAAGTTCGCAGATTTCCTGGTAGAACAGTTTGGATCTCGAATTGCGGGACTACTTCACACTATTAATGACGAAACAGGTGACCGAACCATAGCCACTACAGGAGAAATAAATTTGGTTTACGGTGAAGACAAAATCATAGAAGAACTTCTTGGTCTCAGTTTTGAGATAAGCATGAAGAGTTTCTTCCAAACAAATCCTAAATCTGCAGAAAAGCTCTACAGCAAAGTGATAGATTATGCTTTAGAAAAGAAAGACACGGTAGATAACAATATCGTACTAGACTTATTCTGCGGTACCGGAACTATTGGACAAATCCTGGCTTCGAAGAGCGAAAACGCTCAGATAGTGGGTGTAGACATCATCGAAGAAGCCATTGAAAATGCGAAAGAAAATGCAGAGCGAAACAACATAGAAGGTGTCAAATTCTATGCGGCTGATGTTGGGAAATTTCTTTACGAGCACCCTCAATATAAGAACAAGCTGCGCACAATCATCCTTGACCCTACTAGAGCAGGCGTAGCTCCCAAAACGATGCAGAAAATCATAGATCTCGGTGCTGAACGCATGGTTTATGTATCCTGCAACCCTGCCACTCAAGCTAGAGATATTGATCTGTTAGCTCAGGCAGGATACCATATTACCAAATTCAGTCTGGTAGACCAGTTCCCACACACCGCACACGTAGAGAGTGTTGTGTTGTTGGAGAAAACAGTGTAAAAACAAAGCCTGAATGAGTAAATCACACAGGCTTTTCTTTTATTCTTTTTCTAGTTCATACTTCGAGAGCACTGCATATTCAGCAGCTCGTGCGAAACTGAACATCCCTTCCGCACTATTAGCTTGATCATCTGAATTCCAGCCAGTCAAAAGATTGGTCGGTAAAATTCCTTTTTTCAGATAGTGATCATATGCATAATCCAGGTTTTTCTGAAAAGTATCCAGATAATAACCAGTTCTTTTATACTCTGGATATACATCCATATATCCCCTCATAAGCACTCCATTAAACCATCCGTTAAAACCAGTAATTTCATAGGAATAATACCCCTTCACATCTTTATCCAACTCAGTAAAGTACTCAAAGGATGAATCGCTTAACACTTTCACATCCTCTAAATAGATTTGGTCATTTGTCACACGCAATAGGTCGACACCTCCAGAAAGCATAGTGCCGCTGTTATATGATATAGCCGCTCCTACAGGATCTGTGCAGGTGATCCCTTTCCGATAGGTTATTCCATCAACTTGTTCTAACTCTGGTTTACCCGGTGTACAACCACCCATCATATCTGCATATACATTATCCTGGCGAAGCAAATGATCCTTTTGGTAGTCATATACTTTTTTGGCAAACATTAAATAATAGTCGCTTTTACTCATCGACTTGGACATTCGAGTTTGCCGATCAGAGTTGTTGATGAAGAGATATGTAATAGAATCATGTTTCCCATCGTATATCTCAGATAACCATACAAGGGGACTAACCATTGGACCATTACTACAGGAGTGCTTGGTTACGTAACCTGGCCCCCAGGTGATCCCTCCATTCTCCTTACCAGACTCATCAAAAGTACAATCCCACCCGTCGAGAACATATTCCGCCAGGTATTCAGCTTTTTCCAGGTACTTCTTTTTACCTGTCAAGTGATAGGCTTCAATCAGTTCACGAACAAGCCACATCTGATCATCATACACATTCATCACACCTGCTACTTCAGCAGTTCCTTTTGCACCTCCTCGATTCACACCATAAACTGTCCAGTCACTCGTTTGGGTATAAGAAGTCAGCTCAAATGTACCTAAGTAATAATCAGCATTAGAGTACAGCTTATCTAGAAAGTTTTCAAATCGAGCGATGCGCTCATCATATAAAGAGCTTTTTCTAAGTTCTTGCTGAAGTTTTAGTCCATGCAAAATGGCATTAACCGCCTCCATGGCACTGGTATACATCCAAATACTTCCTACTTCTTCCGAACGAGAATTGGTAAACGGATTGTAAAAACGCGCCATTTTCATCTCCTCACCTTCAAAATATGCTGCAAAAGCAGAATCAGCAAGTTGGATAGATCGAAGTAGGTTTTGCTCAGAAAGCGATGGCTGTTTAGGCATTTCTTTTTTAGGTGAATTACACCCCAGAAATACTCCAATCAATATCAAACAAGTGATTGGATACAAGAATTTTCTAAAATTGAATTTCATCAGATTTGGTCTATTCTGTTGGGGGCAAACAGATAATTACATTAAACAGTTAGTGCTAATTTCAAATCTAATAATTATACGTCAATTTTACGTTTATGCGTGAAAATGTTAAAACTTAGCCTTTCACATACATACTCTTCATCAAACTGGTGAAATCTTATAGTTCTTAAAGATCATTAAAACATTAGTACCACTATTAGAACTAATATCTAGGGTAGCTTCAAGTTTTTCACCTAATACCTGAATCAACCGCATACCAAACCCTGAGGCTCCAGAAACGTCAAAATCTTTTGGCAAACCAACACCATTATCAGATACCATTAATTCGAGTGTGCTATTCTTTTGTTTGAAAGAAATGTTCAACTCTCCCTCCCTATCTTCTGGAAAGGCATATTTTAACGTATTGCTTATCAGCTCATTGACAATCAGGCCTATTGGAATAGCGGTATCTACATCCAGGTTTAATGGTTCAATATCTGAGTGCAGGGTCACCTTTCCCTGATTGATATTGTAAGAGGCAAATAAACTGCTCGTTAGATTATTGAAATAATCCGCAAACTGCACACCGGTCAAATTATCCGTCTGATATAGTTTTTGATGAATAAGAGCCATGGACTTGACTCGATTTCTGCCTTCATTGACTATTTGTCTAGAAGTATCGTCCATGTACCTAGACTGCATACTGAGCAAACTAGAAATGGTCTGTAAATTGTTTTTTACCCGATGATGAACCTCTTTAATGAGGACCTCTTTCTCAGCTAGAGCTTTAGTTATCTCTTGATTCTTACTCGTCATCAAACGCGAGTATTTTCGCACATTAATCAACCACACACTCCCAAAAATGACAATTAAAAGGAGGATTCCACTAATAAAAAGAACCGCGTTTCTCTGAGATTCACTGGATTTATTAGTCAACTCTAATGCCATTATCTTATTCTCGTTGACTTCATCTTCATACTTTGCCTCAAGCTCAACTAATGCGGTGGCTCTATCAATATTGGTTAGACTATCTTTCAATTCATTATGTGCTTCCAAATAGTGAAGAGCATCTTCATAACTACCTTCATGTTTACAAATCTCAAATAACTTGTAGCTGAAGTCTTTTATTAGAAGCAAGTCTTTCAACTCTCTAGCCTGATAAAGCCCATTCTCTGCATACTCTCTAGCCTCTTCAACCTTCCCCTGTACTAAACTGGCATCAGACAGGTTATTCAATAAGATTAGTTTACCACGTTTATCACCAATTTGCTCTTTTAGATGCAGGGCATTCATATAGTAAGCTATTGCAGCCTCTTGATTTTCTAAAGAACTGTGAACATTGCCAAGATTCGTCAAGATGATAGAACGTCCACGAACATCAGCAGAGTCCAACGCATTAAGTGCTTCCTCATACACCAACAGGGCAGAATCATATTTTTTCGTTTGATTATAGATGGCTCCCAGCCCTACATAACCCATTGCTAGCTGAGCCAAGTGCCCATTTTCTCGAAAAACCTCAATTGCTTCAATGAACTTTTCTCGGGCTTTATCATACATTTCTACTCTGAAATAATTATTACCTATACTGACTACTGCCCTCCCCATATTTAGGTATTCA
Source organism: uncultured Marinoscillum sp. (assembly GCA_963996645.1). GTDB lineage: Bacteria > Bacteroidota > Bacteroidia > Cytophagales > Cyclobacteriaceae > Marinoscillum. The sequence goes on along the minus strand of CAXEKM010000628.1, from coordinate 1,333 downwards.
CCTAAAGAATCATACAAGGTCTTAGATTCTAAGAAATACTGAATTGCCTCCTCATGCCTACCTAATTTTTCAAACAAATACGCTTTATTGTAGGTGATGTTTGCCGTTCCAAAATCATTATTTAGAGCGTTGAAGATAACTTTTGCCGAATCATAATAGCTCAAACTCTGATCATACTCTCCGTGTATATCACTGAATATTCCATACAGTTTATAGCCACTTGCAAGGTTTAAACTATCCTGCTCAACTTTGGAAAGGCTTAGATATTTCTCTAAATAATAACTTGCAGAATCTTCATTGGACTGTAAAAACACCTTGCTCTTCTGTGCATAATGCTCAATAAGAGAGACCTCCTCCTGAGCTTGCATAAGATGCGAACTAAAAAGCAATAAAATAGATAACAGATAAGTAGTGTACTGTAGCATGGCAGGTCGGGAATTAGAACAATTAAGGCACAAGATGCTTTGTATCAACCATCAATTTAAAAAAGAATATCATACAAGGTATTTGAAATGCGTCCGTACAAGAATTCAATCCATTTATTTTATGCTTATCCACAGCCATTCTAAACTTTTAATAAAGTATGAATTCTTCTAGCTATGAATTCCTTTTACTTTTGCGCAGATATTTAAAACCACATTTGAACTTTCAAATGACTGGACTGTTATCAAGCAAATCTAAATAACATGCAAAACGACCCTACTTTAGATCCGAAGTACCTAGGCAAAATTTCAGCTGATTTCGTCAAGGTTTCAGAACAGTTGAAAGAGGCTAGCTACATGATACGAAAGCGAGAGTTCTCGAAATATCCAGTATTCCCAGTTTCTAAAGAAGACATCCCAATTGGACAGCTCTTATATGAAGCTGGAAAAATGGAAAATGAGTGGAACTACTATGCCTCTTTCATGGAAGAATTTATTCAAAGAGGATTGATAGAAGAAGAAAATACATTCTCAGAAGCGTATAAAGATCCCGATGAGTTTTGCTGTCTATTTATTGTTGATCAGCAGTTTACTAATTTCGTTTTTATTCCGTTTCCGGAAGATTGAGATAAGTCTAAACATTTACACGCCTAAAACTATTCCTTTTATATATGGAAGAAATACAATCGATTTTTGATGACGCGACCAATTACTCCAACATTATCGTGGAGTATGTCATGGAATATGGTCTAAAAGTAATATTTGCAATTCTCGTACTGATTGTGGGTCTTTGGATAATCAAAATGATTACCAATGGCTTGAGAAAAGCAATGGACAAAAGAAATTTTGACCCTTCATTATCCCCATTCTTATTGATGCTTCTGGGCATCGCTCTAAAAGTCATGTTGGGT
>CAXEKM010000627.1:0-7116 GCA_963996645.1 uncultured Marinoscillum sp. | reverse complement strand
TTGTTGTTCATTTCGTTGTTCTTATATGACTGGATGTCAAGTCGAAAAATTCACCCAGTCACTTACCTCGGTTACCTATATCTGATGTCGGCTTGGGTGTATATTATCGCAACAACTAGTTGATAATCTGAATTTTCTAAAACAATAACCGTGGTTTAACTGGTTACTTTATTGAAGAACAAAACGGAATAAGACATGGAAAAGCAAGAAATAAGACTACACTTAAATCAAATAGTATCCAATATAGCATCTATTCAAGCGACAGTTAAAGACCTTTCCTTTGCGGCTTTTCGCGCGAATGAGCAGGTAAAAGAAACAGTTTATAGCTATTTGCAAGAGATTGGTCAGGCAGCGTTTGAATTGAACAGTCAAACGGAAGAAGTGCTTTCAGAATCACTTGCTTTAGGCCAATTGGCTAATTTGCATAATGCACGATACAATCAGGAGGCTGAAGTAGCAGAACACAATATTTGGGCGATTGTAACCAATGACCTACCAGAAATTGGTGATGAAATAGAACAGACGGAGCTCTATGCCGTCATGTAAAAATAGGTGAACAGATAATCAAAGCGATGGCTGAATCAGTTGTCGCTTTTTTTATGCCTAGTGACATAGGGTTGTCACTTTGCTCCCTTAATTTACAATCATGGAAATTATCAAAAGTCAGGAGGTGCATGATTTATTGGAAAGCTATCCTGACAAACCCAGGAAGAGGCTTGTCGAACTAAGATCATTGATCATTGAAGTTGCTGAATCATTGGAACTCTCCAAGTTATTGGAAACAACCAAATGGGCTGAGCCAAGCTATGTGGTAAACAAAGGAAGTACCATCCGCATGGATTGGAAGTCTAGGACTCCGGATAAGTACCACTTGTATTTCATTTGTTCGACTGAATTAGTGAGCACTTTCCGATATCTATACAATGAGGAACTAGAGTTTGAAGGTAATAGAGCTATTGTACTTGATATTGATCAGCCTATGCCAAAGCCACAATTGAAGAAATGTATTGAATTGGCTTTAACATATCATAAAGTTAAAAATCTGCCTTTTTTAGGAGCTTAATTCTTTCACTTGTCGGAATTGTTTAAGTAAGTGTCGGAATTGTGTTAGTCAGGAGATATTCAATGGTGTAAATTTAACAATTAAACGATTGTGACCCAACCAGCGGGTTTTAGATGTGGTAACCTAACCAGTTGCTAATATTTAGGAGAAGGCCTTTAGGGCCTTTTTTTTATGGTTATTGGTCGACTCAAGAATCATTTCTTCGATCTTCCCGACGTTTCAATCGGGCTTTTTTCTTTCGTTTTTTCTTAAGATCCTTATAGGAAATGAGCACTTTTCTTACTGAGAAACCAACTTGACCATCGTACCAATTTTCTCTTCCTATAAGATTGATATTCGGTTTATAGTCCAGTGAAACATTTAGTCCTAATAAGGTAAGTTCAGCACCCAAAATCACATCAGCACCAATTGTAGGATTGTCATAGGTGGTGATCAATTGTTTGGTTTGTTCATCCTCAATGATGGATTCTTCATTTCCCATAGAAATACCCGTACCGACGTATATGTTTAGAAATTTGCCCAAAATTGGTTGGTGCTGTTTGATCAAGGCATGCGCTGTAGTATTCCGATTAAAATCTGATTGAAATATTCCTTCTGCACTCAGATATCCAAACAAATGCTGGTTATATGTAAGTCCAATGGTTCTTTGATTACCATTGCCAAACCTTAATCCTAATGAATTGCCATAACGCTGGGCAGTTAGTTGACTGGTCACTAGTAAAGACAGTACTATAACGAATCCAATTCTCCTCATGCTTTCTCGATTTTGGTTGCTAACGTTTAGTTCTTATACAAATTGTGTGCACTAGTCCATAAACCGTACCAGTTTGTCGAAAGCCTCACAAATAACTAATTAATGCCTTTTTCATAGTTCAATAGATAACATATCTTGGCGCCAAACTTAACCAATGGATCAAATCAACCCGTCATACCGATTGCTCAGAAGGGCAGTTGGAATTCTTGGCATTGCATTACCAATTCTGATAGTCATAGGACATGGACATATCGAACGAGCCATGAGTTATTATTACTATACCAACATGAGCACAGTATTTACAGGAGTGCTGATCACTTTTGGTTTAGTGTTGTTTACCTACAGGGGTAAGGTAGTTCCTGGTGAGAAGTTTAGTGAAAATAGGCTAACGAATGCAAGTGGCTTCTTTGCGTTGATAGTTGCTTTGGTTCCAACTCAGTTTGGACAGCCTATTCAAGCAATATTTTATGTGCACAATGATCCAGTAAGGGGTTTAATCCATAATGGAAGTGCTGTAATCTTCATTCTTCTAATGGGCATTATCGTGTTGACTAAATTTACCAAAGCGAAGTACTTTAAGCAGTTTTACCAAATTGCGGGCTGGGGGGTGATATTTGGTCTGGTATTTACCATTTTCTCCTATGTGTACATGAGAGTTAGTCACCATCAGTTATTTCCGGGTGCGGTGATTTTGGGTCAGACCATAGCCTTATGGGCATTTGGAGCAGCCTGGTTAAGGAGAGGGATTCCACACCCTAACGCTGCTAAGTAATAGCTAATATGGTCATAGGGCGCTCTCTAGAGCCTAACTTGAGTATGGCATGTTCATTTGTCTTTTTACCGTTCAGTACCTTGGCTACAGGCGCAGTAAAGGCAATTTTATTTTGCTTTACATCTGCTTCATCTACACCTACAATTTGAAATGTTTGTGTTCGATTTACATTGTCGAACTTTACAGTAACTGTAGCCCCAAATCGAACTTCATCCTTATGCTTGTCAAACTGGAGGAGTCTAGCAGAACTTAATCGCTCTTCTAGTAGGCTTATCTTTCCTTTCTCAAGCTGCAGTTTGAATCGTTTTTCTTTACTGTCTTCGCTTTTAATAAGGTTTTCTATTTGCTTATTGAGTTTTTCGCGCTCGTCATGTAAAGCTTTTAATCCATTGGGTGTTACGTAGTTCATTACGCCTTTGGGCAACGGTGCTCTAGGTGGAATTAACGGAGCTTCTTCCTGATTGTCTTCATTTACAAATGCTCTACTCATCTTATGTACAATGCATATTCAGACCAGAATGTTCAATTTATTCTAAAATGAACAGCTTAGTGATGATGATGTTGAGTTTGGATTTTTTCGATATTTACTCCTACAGATTTTGATGATGGAGTATGACTGCCTCTAGCCGTTAGAGACAATGGAATTAGTGGATTGGCTTCAGGGAAATAAGTAGCGACACAGCCCGTGGGAATATCATAAGGCACTACTTTGAAACCTGATACCTTTCGGACCTTTCCATAATTATTAGAAAGAGCCACGGAATCCATTTTTGCAAGACCGGCCTTCTTCACATCTTCTGGATTCATGAATACGACATTTCTACCTCCAAATATGCCTCGATATCGATCATCCAAACCGTAAATAGTGGTATTGAATTGATCATGAGATCGAATGGTCATCATAGTAAATTGATGGCCTTCCGGTATTGACTCTGGCAATTGATTAATTGTGAATTTAGCCTTATGATCTGGAGTATTGAACTCACCGATTCTGGCTCCGTTGGGTAGGTCAAAACCTTGCGAATTCTTCAATCGCTCATTGTAATTTTCAAAACCTTTGATGGCTTTGGCAATCAAGTCTCGAATTAGGTCGTAATTATCCACCAATCCTGACCAGTTGATGTCATTGTTGCCAAGCGTCGCGGCAGCGATGGAAGCAACTATTCCTGGTTCACTTAACAAGTGTCTCGATGGAGGAGTGAGTACTCCAGCAGAACTGTGTACAACTCCCATAGAGTTCTCTACTGTAACGACTTGCTCTTTTCCATTCTGAATATGCTTGTCCGTTCGTCCAAGACAAGGTAAAATCAACGAAATTTTGCCAGGAGCAAGGTGTGATCTATTAAGTTTGGTGCTCACATGGACTGTGAGTTCACAATTCTGAAGGGCTTCCTCAGTGACTGGAGTATCAGGTGCTGCAGAAAGCAAGTTGCCACCCATTGCCATGAAGAACTTTACTTTTCCTGACTTCATGGCATCGATAGACTCCACAACATTGTATCCAGGTGATTCAGGTGGATTAAATCCAAAGGTGTCTCGGAGTTTTGCAGTCCATTCTTTAGTTGGCCTCTCCCAAATACCCATGGTTCTATCTCCCTGAACATTGCTGTGACCTCTTACAGGACAAGTTCCTGCTCCAGGTTTTCCGATACTGCCTTTTACTAGTAATAAATTGACCACTTCTCGTATGTTGTCAACTGCATTGACATGTTGAGTTAACCCCATTGCCCAGCAGGCAATGATTTTATTGTTGGCTTTAAGTAGTTGAGCTGTTTCTAATATTTGGCTTTCGGGTAATCCAGTCGCTGCAATTAATTCGTCTAATTGATAGGAGGAGAGGTCATGTTTAAGTTCTTCAAAGCCTGCAGTCTTGGATTGGATGAAGTCCTGATCAAGACATTCTTCATTCTCAAGGAGCAGCTTGAGCCATGCTTTAAACAAGGCCACATCCTGATTAATCTTGATTTGAAGATAGTGATCTGCGATTTCGGTTCCTGAGCCAATCCAGCCTGAAATCTTTTGAGGATTTTTGAATTTAACTAGCGCTGCTTCTTTCAATGGATTGATGACAATAATCTTAGCACCATTTTGCTTGGCTTTTTCCAAAGAACTGAGCATTCTAGGGTGATTGGTTCCTGGGTTTTGACCTATGATAAGGATCACTTCGGCATGATTAAAGTCCTCAAGAGTTACCGATCCTTTGCCTATTCCAACCGTCTCCGTTAGAGCAACACCACTGGACTCATGGCACATATTCGAGCAATCTGGAAGATTATTGGTGCCATATTTTCTTACAAAAAGCTGATAGAGAAATGCTGCTTCATTGCTTGTTCTACCGGATGTGTAAAATACTGCCTGATCTGGATGGTCCAGTGATTTTAAGTGATCACCAATAAGCGTAAAAGCTTCTTCCCACGCAATAGGTTCGTACTTACTGTTTCCATCACGAATGATCATTGGTTGAGCTAGGCGACCTTGTTGCCCCAGCCAATAATCACTCTTATTTCTTAAAGAATTGATGGAGTAGTGCTTGAAAAAATCCGCGTCAGCCAATTTGTGTTGTGCTTCTTCGGCGATTGCCTTGACACCATTTTCACAAAACTCACCCAGTTTGGAGCGCTTTTCAGGGTCAGGCCATGCACATCCTGGACAATCTATGCCCGATTTTTGATTGAGGCTTTTTAAAACTTTCAGTGCCTTCCATGGAGGCATTGCATCGAAAGCCATTTTACTTGCAATACGAACTGCTTTTGGACCTGCAGCATATTTAGGTGTTTTATCACTAGTGAGATGGTTGTGTTTTGCCATGGTGGTTAAAGATAAGAACACTATTTTTATCAAATTAGACCGATTGAAAGTTCATTATATAATCAATCAGAATAAAGACGTTAGAAAGGGTAAATCAGGAAATATGTATTGGAAATATGCAATGTTCTACAGTGTAATCATGTTGTTCACAATTGGCTGTGCTAGTCAAAAGAAGCAACCTCCAAAACTACTCGTAGAGATGTCCAGGTCTCCATGTATGGGTGTTTGTCCAGTTTATACCTTACAAGTTTATGACAATGGCTTGGTACAACTTGTTGGAGAAAAGAACATTGAACAGATAGGAACTTATCAGGCTATGCTTACTAGCGAGGAATTGACAGCTTTAAAAAAGCAATTTGATGAATTGGAGTTTTTTAGTCTGAAGGATGAATATATAAAGCGGGTCTCAGATTTACCAACCACGCATATTTCCTACACTCAAGGTGATCAGACCAAGAGAATTAAAGATTATTACGGAGCTCCAGAAGGTTTAAGAAACCTTGAAAAGTATATTCATAACTACCTTAATTAGCTCACATGGGAGAAAGTAGAAGATACGGATAGTGATTAGGCATCAATCCAATTGGAGGTGGTGAACATGTTCATCAATGATGTCGATCCGTTCAGTAATGATGTTGATATAAGTCACGAGTTCTTTCTCAAATTTCTTAATGGCTTTTTCATATTGTTTGATGGTCACTTCATCAAAATCGTCACGAATTACCTTAATCTGCCCGCATTCTTCTTGAATGAATTCCTTAAATTTTAAAGTGGTAAAGTCAGTTTCAAGGGTTTCAATATCTCTCAGAGTGGCCTCAGCTTCCTTATCCTGCGTTTTTTCAAATTTCTCCTTGACCACATAATACAGCGTGGTGTCCCAATGGTGGATATCATCTAACAATTTGAGGGTCATTTCCTTTTCTTCCTTACTGGTACAGAATTCCTGAATACCATGATAGTCTTTTAGAGCTATGGCAGTTTCATCCCAGTTGTATCTCAAATCATCAATGACCTTAACTATACTGTACTTACGTTGTGCATTGCTAGTAAAAGCCATGCATAGTATTATAACTCCTAATGAGATCTTGGTCAGTTTGGAAAGCATACGTTTTGGTCAGTTAGAGAACCACTAAGATAATGTCGTTTGGTGATAATCAGAAGCGATTAACTTATTCTTGATCAGTAGATAAACGTTTGATGACTTCAGCTGCCATGGTCATTCCAAACATTGCCGGCATGTAGGATATAGTGCCGTAAAACGATTTTTTATAATTGGAACCATCCGTCTTCTTCAAGGAATGCTTTAATTGAATTTCATCTGAATAAACACATAAAACCTTTTTATCTACACCCTTGTTTTTCAGCATCTTACGTAATTGTTGGCTGAACTTGCATTCTCTTGTATTGCTAATGTCTGCTATCTTAATTCGTGAAGGATCCAACTTGCCACCGGCACCCATGGAAGAGATGAATTTGCACTTCATTCTACGCAAAGTAAGGATCATGGAGAGCTTTGGTAAAAAGCTGTCAATACAGTCAAGCGCAAAGTCAAATTGATTGTCGCGAAGAAACTGATTCATCACATCTGGTTCCATAAAATGATCAATCACACGAATTTTGAGTGTCGGATTGATGTCCAAAAATCGTTCCTCTAAGACATGCGCTTTTTGTTTCCCGATGGTCGAATTCAAAGCTTGAATCTGTCGATTCTTGTTGGTA
>CAXEKM010000626.1:0-2202 GCA_963996645.1 uncultured Marinoscillum sp. | reverse complement strand
TTCTCTGAATATCTCCAAAACATCATGAAGCATGGGACGCAATACTTCAGACTTATTAGCTCCCGTTGCTTCAAACCTGGCTTTCTGTCCTTTTCCGAATGAAGACTTGAGCATATCCAGCAATAAACCAAAGCCCAAAACTGGTGAAAGGTAAGTGCCTGTAGGAGTCAATACTGACTGACATGCTTTAAAAGAACTCTTCCCAATGGTATCATAAATGAAGTCATATTGCTTATCAGCTATAGTAAAATCATTCAACTGGTAATCGATGACATGATCGGCTCCAAGCGACTTCACCAACCCACTATTCTTCTGACTACAAACAGCAGTTACCTCTGCTCCAAAGTACTTCGCCAATTGAATTGCCGAAACACCCAAAGCACCCGAAGCGCCATTGATCAACACCTTTTGGCCTGGGCTTACTTTGGCAATCTCATGCAAGAAATTGTAAGAAGTAAGATGACCGTCAGCAAAACTAGCAGCCTCTGCAAACTCCATGTTATCTGGCATTTTTAAAACCACCCCAGAAGCTGGAATAGCAACGAACTCTGCATTGGCGCTAAATCCTAATTTGGATTCTCCGAATACGCGATCTCCCACCTGGAAGGTAGTCACGTCAGCACCTACTGCTTCCACTACTCCAGCAAAACCTGTACCTGGTATTGGGAATTTCGGCTTGCTGATCCCAGTGAATAAACGACCGATGTACGGCTTTCCTGTTCGCATCATGGTATCTGCTGTAGTGGCAGATGACACCATCACTTTCACCAAAATTTGATCTGCTTTTGGTTCTGGTCTTGCCACTTCTGTGAATTGAAACACTTCAGGAGATCCGTATCCTGTTGCGGTAATTGCTTTCATTGTCTGAGTAGTCATGAGTTTTTGATTTTAGATTCATGACAAAGGGAATGAAAAGCAAGAAGGTGAATGTTCGGAATGTCAACGGAGAAGTTCGGAATTATAAATCCGAACTTATTACTCTTCCTGAGACTGACTTTTCTGGTAGGCTTTGGGCGTCAAGCCCGTGATTTTCTTAAATGCGGTATTGAAAACGGTCTTGGAGTTAAACCCACTTTCAAAACCCAAACCCACCAGAGAAATATGGGCGTTGGCCGGATCCACTACCAATTGCTTGAAATGTTCTACTCGCTGATTGTTGATGTATTCATTGTAATTCTGGCCTATATACTCATTGATTAGCCAGGACAATTGATTAGGATGCATCTCAATTTGCTCTGCCAGAGACCTAAGCGTCAATGAAGGATTCAAATAAGGTTTCTCTTCATTAATGAAGGTTTTCAGTTTTTCCAACAATTGTTTTCCCTCCTGTTCCGATGGTCCAGCAGTCGATTTCTTGATAGGTTCTTGAGGAAGTGATTCAAGTGCATAAACACGCTCATGGTAATCTTTAAATCGTTCATCTGCTTGAATATCATCTGCCAATGGATCCGTAAAAGTCAGTAACAATACAGATGATTTAGCGGTAAAGATCTTATCCAATACCGCAAAGGCTGAATCAAAATCCTTTTTGGCTACACACACTATAAACAAATAAGAATGTGCCCGATGCGCTGATGGATCAGCACCATATGCTTCCAATTTCTGGAAATCGTCTGCATTCATTTCTCCCGATAGCAAAGAGATCAAACACGCCATACCCAATCTCTCATCTGGTGCCATTAGCGTATCAGAAGTAGCAGCTAATTGTTCGCTGGCTTCTTTCAATCTTCCAGTCTTCATCAAAATGTAGAGATAGACAAATTTGGCCGGCAGGTTCTTATCATTTTGGGCAAGTAGCTCTTTCAATATGACCATTGACTGCTCAAATTCTCTCATTCGATACAGATAATAGGCTTCATAAAAGCGAGTTTCAGGATTCAATGGATCGATGGACTTGGCGAACAACAAATGCTCTTTCGACTTCTCCATATCACCTTTGATCCCGAAAAGGAACGACAGGTATTGCTGTGCTTCCGGATAGTTAGGACGATTTTTTACCGATTTTAAAGCATAAACCATTGACTGAGCATAATCAGCCTCTGTAAAAAAGGCCTGGTTGGCCAGCATGTAATTAAGACCGGCGTGATCAGGGTCTAGCTCTTTGGCAACATTCATGAATTCAATCGCCTTCATCCAGGAAGCCTCTCTCGGAGCAAAACCAGCTACCGCCAAAAAGCTGTAAGCATCAGCTAGACCCAAATG
>CAXEKM010000625.1:0-2445 GCA_963996645.1 uncultured Marinoscillum sp. | reverse complement strand
AAGCAGTGGAAGACAGTGTGAGAGACTGGATTTATCCAGGTTACATTGGCTCCTTCTATGATGCATATTCACAAGGTGCAAGAGACTTGTTCTGGGATCAGATCAAAACCAAGTTGTATGACAAAGGCTTTGATGCTTGGTGGATGGATGCATCAGAGCCAGATATTTTGTCCAATGCGAGCATGGATTACCGTAAAGAACTCAGCACGCCTACAGCTTTAGGTCCATCTACAGAGTATTTCAATGCCTATGCACTAATGAACGCGAAGGGAATCTATGAAGGGCAAAGATCTGAAGATAATGACACTAGAGTATTCATCTTAACAAGGTCAGGTTTTGCTGGAATTCAAAAATACGGTGCTGCTACCTGGAGTGGAGACATTGGTACTCGTTGGGAGGATATGAGAGCACAGGTGTCTGCAGGGATCAATTTTGCCATGTCGGGACTTCCGTACTGGACCCAGGATATTGGTGGTTTCTGTGTAGAGAAACGCTATGAAAACGCTGTGGAAGGAAGTGAAGACATGAAAGAATGGCGTGAGCTGAATGCTCGCTGGTTCCAGTTCGGTGCATTTGTGCCATTGTTTAGAGTTCATGGACAGTTTCCATATAGGGAGGTGTTTAACCTGGCTCCAGAAAATCACCCGATGTACAAATCTCAGGTGTATTACAACAAGCTAAGATATCAGCTGATGCCATACATCTACTCTTTAGCAGGCTGGACCTACACTAAAGATTATACGATCATGCGAGGATTGGCAATGGATTTTGCTTCGGATAAGAAAGTATTCAATATTGGCGACCAGTATCTATTTGGACCATCGTTGATGGCGTGTCCAGTAACAGCATACGGTGCAAGAAGCCGTTCGGTTTATTTACCTGAGTCTACAGGATGGTATGATGTGAATACAGGTAAATATCTTGAAGGAGGTCAAACTATTGAAGCAGATGCTCCTTATGAGCGAATGCCAATGTTTGCCAAGGCAGGGTCTATTCTTTTACACGGACCAGAAATCGAATACACCGATGAAAAACCAGCTGATCCGATTACGATTATGGTTTTCGCTGGAGCTGATGCATCGTTTGATTTTTATGAAGATGAAGGCACTAACTACGACTATGAAAAAGGTCAATATGCCATCATTCCAATTAATTGGGATGACGCTGCTAGAAAATTAACCATAGGTGACCGATCTGGTAGCTTTGATGGTATGCTGGAAAGCAGAACTTTCAGGGTGATTGTAGTGGACAAAGAACATCCAAACACGATAGATGACTTGAGCAACTATGTAGAGGTAAGCTATGATGGTAGCAACCAGATAGTGGATTGATAAGAGATTGAGAGCGATTAAGCTCTCCTATTTTGGATAATTGTTAGGAATGAAAGCCAACTGCTGAGAAGCGGTTGGCTTTTTCTTTTCCATAAATGGTTGCTTAATGTGGCCGCAATTAGGTGGCTAAAAACAATGTAGCGTTGTGTGAGTTATATACACACAAACATCGAAACATACATATGAAAATAATAGGAGGTATACTTACAGTTTTAGGGCTGATAGGATCAGTCATTTTTGGAATGCAGGCAGCGCAGGATTCTGAGAGTTTTAGTTTTCTTGGAATAGATGTAGCGGTTAGCAGTGCCAACTGGACTCCAGTGATCGTTAGTGTCGTGGTACTAATTGTAGGAGTGGTCATGCTGGTCAAGAAGAAATAGGATTCTAACAACTGTATTTACATAAAGCTTAGCCGATTGTAATTGCTTAGGGCAATGCAATCGGTTTTTTTATGTTTAAACACTTCTGATGTTATTTAGGAGCTCAACCTCACTCCATTTCTAGCCTCATATCGAGAATGGAATCATTAAGATCAAGATTAAGGAAAACAAGGCCTTGCTGATATTTGAGTTATTGTAGTAACTCTACAGGGGGGGTAACCTACTAATCAATGTTTAAAGAAATGCATTTATCGGTTTAGAGATGGTTGATAATGTGTTATTTAATATGATAACAGAATGATAGCCAAAATTCAAAAACTGGAGGAAACCAATAGTTTGAACTGGATTTAGTTGTGGGCTCTAATCCGCTATTAGGGAAATTGTCTACTTTCTCAAAATTCAAGCTATTAATTTTGAGCGGTAGCGATAATTGAAGGCTTGATTTGTTGAATAATTTTACTTTTAATTGAGGAATTATTTCACTGTATAAATTGATTTTCTGAGAATCAAAATCATCTCCAGTTATTTGAGAAGTCCAATTGTTGAAATAATATTCCGGTACAATGCCTATTGAGATTGCGCAAGAGAATCTGTTATTAGAGAAAAAGATTTTTCCGTATGTATATCTTAACGAAAAATTGAAACTATTTCTGTGTCCACCAGCTATTAATATGTTCCTGCCATCTCTATTGACATAAGTTCTATTGTCATTGTTTTGAAACCAAATCTCTCTT
>CAXEKM010000624.1:0-3486 GCA_963996645.1 uncultured Marinoscillum sp. | reverse complement strand
TCAAGAGAATAGCTATTGGTCTAATGGCACGTACTTGCGGCTTATTGTTTTAGCTTTTGACTGTTCGGACATGATGTATTGCTGTATGTACAATAAACACAACATTCGTCCTTTACATTGATATGAAAAACTTCGTAACAAAAGTTGCAACGACTACTTAAATGTTTACTTATTAAGGGCATTTTTACAGGGTATTTAGAATGACACAATGGACATTCCAGAATAGCATCTGTTATTACCTCAGGTATTATTTGATCCATATTGTGGTGATAATCACCAATTTGTTTAATGTTGATTGTCATTAAAAAATACCTAGAGACTCAGAAACCGCATTTTTTGCTGACATCATCAACATGCGCATGTTAAAAATAATAGTGTGTATTTTCACGCGCAAAGTTCAAGTTAAATCAGGACTTTTCCATTGAGGAGTGAGATGGTCAAAAATTGATTAATGTCAATTTTTGACCTCTATCAGATCAATTATTTGTCGAATTTTTACATTTGGAATTGTATGTACAGGGAAATTATTTACAAAAAATATCACCTGGGCAGTGACTTCTTTTTTGAAGGAATGACCGAAGAAGAACTGTCACTTCTCCACTCCAGAAGTGTTAGCCATCCTTATCAGAAAGGACAAGTAATATTCAGGGCAGGAATGACTCCAACGGGAATTTACTTGCTTAGTAGTGGCAAGGTGAAAAAGTATACCATTGGAGATGATGGAAAGCAGCATATTTTTTATATCTGTAAAAGTGGCGAGGCATTGGGCTATCATTCATTATTAAGTGAAGAGCCATATGCAGATTATGCAGAAACGCTGGAGGATTCCACTTTAACATTTATTCCCAAAGATATTTTTTTAACGCTGTTAGAACAATCCAAGCAACTAAATCAAAAGCTACTTAAAAGTCTAAGTCATGAATTTTCGGTATTCATTCATAGTACAACAGTATTCGCTCAAAAGACCGTACGAGAGAGGTTAGCTTTGGCCCTTTTGATGTTAAACGAAAAATATAGAATACATGGCAAGCCAGACAATGCAGTAGAAATTACGCTATCAAGAGATGATCTGGCCAATATTATAGGAACAGCCAAAGAAACTTTAGTGCGAATGCTTCGAGAGTTTAAAGAAGATCATGTTATTGAAACCCACGGTAGGAATATTAGAATCCTACAACCTAAGTCACTGGTAAGAGTCGCGAACTTTAGTTGAACCAAGTGATGAACATACGGAGATCAATAAGTGTATCAAGATAATCATGCTCCAGACTTGCCAAAGCTATAAATTTTCTATTCTGAGGAATTTAGTTAAATAAGAACACCAATTTGACATGAAGAAAATTAGTTGATCATATATTACACTCAACCAGAACACTTCACAAGAACAGGAAAAGCAATGTTCAGACATCAAGGGAAAAAACGCACATCAAAACATAACCTACAAATTGCTATAGTGCTTTCATTTGTGGCTGGGATAGTGAATGTTACGGGATTTTTGGCCATCAATCAATTAACTACTAATGTGACGGGACATTTTGCACTGTTCATTCATGATGTGGCACATTTCAAATTCTGGAGTGGCACCATCTATCTTGCTTATATATTGTCGTTCCTTAGTGGTGCATTTACTTCAGGTCTCTTAATCGAAACATTCCGAGAGAGTAAGAAACTCAATATTTATGTTTGGCCAACAATTATTGAATCCTCCATTTTAATAACTGTTGTGTTAATAACAATGGCATTAGACTCTTATAACACACACTTAATTGCATGCATGTTGCTCTTTTCTATGGGTGTACAAAATTCATTTGTCACTAAAATCTCGAATGCAGTTGTGAGGACTACACATTTGACAGGGCTTTTCACTGATTTAGGTATTGAATTGTCTCAATTACTTTTTCTGAGAACTCACAGTCATGTGAAAAAAATTAAGACCACTATTCAATTGAGATTATTTATCATTAGTTTTTTCTTTTTTGGAGGTCTGGTAGCTGGTTTCTTTTATTCCAGAGTAGGGCTGGGATTGAACACCCTATTTTTAGCGATAAGTATACTTATTATTAGTCTTTTATACGATGATTTCAGATATAGATTGATTCTTTTAAGGAGGAAGCTGGATCAAAAGAAGTTATAATTTAAACTAGTCTGGTATTTTGGTTCTGATGCGACTCAGAATAACCTGCGAAATGCTTTGATAAGAGGAAATTTATTTGAGTGGAATTTGACTTACCACATTAGGCTATTGGTCAATTGAAGAACGATAGCGTTCATCTGCAGAATAAAACTGCAAGTTGATTTTATGTTCATTACCCTTTTCACCTGACAACTGGTTGTATCCTGTATGAATCCTTCGGGTTAAGTTCATTTTATGGTTTATCTGTCCCTTTTATCCTGACTAGGATAACCAGAGCAGACACTAATGTAAGGCCTCCAATGGAAAAAAAGGCATAATAGATTCCGAAAATATCAGCCACAATACCAGTTAAAATAGCTCCTAACGCATAACCTAAATCACGCCACAGACGAAATACACCAATGCTATTGGCTCGTTGTTCGGGATGCGTGTAATCGGCAATGGCAGCCAGGAAGGCTGGATAGACCACAGCCGTACCTAATCCCAATACAATTCCAAGTAGTGTAAACTGAGTAAAAGAAGTCGCAAATACCATAACCGTGATCGCAATTCCTTGTAGTGTCATGCCCCAAAATAACATGGATTTTTTCAACAGGATATCAGCCAGTTTACCCGTGATCAACTGTCCAAATCCCCAGACCACCGGATAAATGGCTACAATCTTACCAACCTCTGCCAGACTAAATCCTTTGGTTGCCAGAAGGATAGGCAATAGACCCCATATCAATCCATCGTTCAGATTATTGACCAATCCAGCTTGTGTGATTGAGCCAAGGTTGGGATTTGTCCAGGTAGTTTCGCGGAATATGTTTTTCAGCTTTTTGACCTGGCTTACTTTGGTTTCTGAGTTGACATGATGAACCGTGTCTTTTATCAGGAAATAACTGGTGAGCAATCCAATAATGGCAAAACCAATACCTAAATAGAATGGATAGGGTCGAAGGCCATATACTGTGGCCAACCATCCGGTAAGAAATGCCACAATTCCAACAGCGAGATAGCCAGCAGATTCATTTAATCCCATGGCCAGGCCCCTGTCTTTCTCACCAACCAAATCAATTTTCATTACCACGGTGCTTGACCAGGTAAGCCCCTGATTGATCCCTAGCAGGATATTGGCTGCTATGATCCAATTCCAGTCCGCGGCATAGATCAGAATGAGCGGAACAGGAATCCCCAATAACCAACCGATGACCAGTAAATTCTTACGTCCAATTTTATTGGCAAAAGCCCCGGTGTAGTAGTTGGTGATCGCTTTGGATATGCCGAAAACCATGATGAAAGATAAAATGGCTGTCTTGGCCGCCATGCCAAAATCCACTTCGGCAATCTGAGGAAGTATCGTCCGCGCC
>CAXEKM010000623.1:0-2884 GCA_963996645.1 uncultured Marinoscillum sp. | reverse complement strand
TTAGAATCGATATTTATGGAGCCTAATGAATTATCATCCTCGATTTCACTTTGATCCACAAATAGCTTGATAGCTGAGCTATCAATGTCCATATTTCCTTCATTTTTATCCAGCATATAGTTTTGTGAATCAATGCCTTAGGAGTTCCGTCAATAATCTCACATTGCAGTGGAATCAATTTTAGAGTCAAATCTGGGTAACTATGAATACTATGATTTAGTTGACTAACCACAACTACCTGAATATCAAGCTCTTCTTTGAGCTCTCTTTGAATGCAGTCTGCATAAGATTCACCTGCCTCTAACTTCCCGCCCGGAAGCTCCCATTTCAAAGGATGACGGTCATTTTCCTTACGTTGGGCAGCGAGCAACTGACCATTCTGAATAATCACTGCACAGGTCACTTCCAGCATAAATCAAAGGTATCAGAACTGGTAATAACTAATAATTACCATTCAGCAATTTAATTAGTTATCAATCAGCATTTTGAAGTATTTTCAAGGTTGAAATGATCAAATCAATGAAACAAATCCTAATTCTAACTTTATTCATCTTCGGATTTACCACTTTATATGGTCAAAAAGACCAATGGACTCCAGAAGAAATCATCAACACGAAATACGTTTCCAGCCCATCATTTTCTAACGATGGTTCTATGGTGGTTTGGTCCCAAAGAGAAGGCCTTAAAGAGAAAGATAAGTTTGTGAGCAAACTCTACTTGACTCGCTTAGATCAACTAAAAAAAGAACTACCCCTGACCATCCAAATAACACAGGGAGAGCATAGCGAGTACAACGCATTCTTTAGTAAAGATGATGAATCCATCTATTTCCTTTCATCTCGAGAAGAAGGTAAAAAACTCTGGAAATTAAGCATTTACGGAGGAGAACCTGAAGAAGTGCACGAATTCAAAAATGGGATTAGCAGTGTTGACTGGCTGAATGACAGCACATTGGTATTTATAGCCGGAGAAGGCAAAACACTGTATGACATTACCAATGAAAAGGATGATACGGAGATTGTAGAAGACAGTATTCATTGGGCACCGAAACGCTTGTTCACTTTCGATATCAAGGATAAAACCATTCAGAGACTTACCGAAAACAACTTTCAAATTTCCAACTATAGCACTTCTGAAGATGGAAAGTATCTGGTCTATTGGGAAACCACTTCTCCTCACTACGGTGTAGATGGTAAAACGAAACCTAACATTGTTTTGAAAGATGTGGTATCTGGTAAGGAGTCCACTCCTTTCACTGACCTTCAAACACCTTATGGATTTACCTTCTCCAATGATGGAAAAGGGTTTTACTTCACAGCAACCAAATCGTCTAATCCAGAATGGGAAGGTGCTGGTATTGAAGAATTATATTATTACAACCTGGCAACTAACATTTTTGAGAAAGTGAATTTGGATTGGGAAAATGGCGTATCTGATTATTACTTAATTGGATCTAATGTATTGGCGGAATTAGCAAATGGTCCTTACCAGAAGATTCGTTATTATTCCAAAAGCGGATCCACCTTGACAGCTTCAGAAAGTGATCTTGGAGACAAACAACAGCATGTAAGCCTTCTGGCAGTTAGTGATGATGGAAAGAAGGTTCTTTATTCGCACTCTACAGCCTCCAAGCTGCCAGAGTATTATACAGCAGACATTTCTGCCAAGAAAAAGTCCATTGCCTTTACCAACGAAAAGAAGTTTACCTCGCTTAATGATGGCTTGAAGAAGAAAACAATCGCCAGGTCAGAAGTGATCTATTGGAAAGGCGCTAATGATGAGGAAGTAAATGGTATTCTTTACTACCCAAAAGACTATGAAGCTGGGAAGAAATATCCATTGATTTTATCCATCCATGGTGGCCCTACAGGCGTTGATCAGGATAGTTGGAGTGAACGTTGGTCTACCTATCCACAGATCCTCACACAAAAAGGAGCGTTTGTGCTTAAACCAAACTATCATGGATCAGGGAATCACTCATTGGAGTTCATCGAATCAATCAAGAATGGCAACTACTACAGCTTAGAGCAAATCGATATCTACAATGGAATTCAGCATTTAAATTCAAAAGGACTGATTGATATGGATAAATTAGGAACCATGGGTTGGTCCAATGGTGCTATCCTTACCACCTGGATGACCTTGAAATATCCAGATATGTTCAAGTTCGCTGCACCTGGTGCGGGAGACATCAACTGGACTTCTGATTACGGCACCTGTCAGTTTGGGGTGACTTTTGATCAAAGTTACTTTGGTGGTGCTCCATGGGACGATACCAATGGTAAGCACTACAATGAATGGTACATCAACAACTCTCCTATTTTCGAGATTGAAAAGATCAAGACTCCAACCATCATCTTCCATGGCAGTGAAGACCGGGCAGTGCCAAGAGATCAAGGTTGGGAATACTACAGAGGATTGCAACAAGTCGGTAAGACGCCTGTAAAATTCTTATGGTTCCCTGGACAGCCTCATGGTCTTCAGAAGATTACCCATCAGCTGAGAAAAATGAAGGAAGAAATCGCCTGGATAGATAAATACCTTTTCGAAAAAGAGGATGATAATAATGAGGCATTCAAGAAGGATAGTCCGCTTGCATCAATATTGACTCTGGATAGTGCTTCTACGGATGGTTTAGCAGGTATTTCTAAAGATGATCTGTTGCTTCCTGCAGTTACTCCACTTGGCAAGGACAGTATTTCCATTGGTGTATTTGAAGTGACGATCGCCCAATATCACGCCTCAACTGGTGAAGATTATGATCGACTAGTTGCCAACCAACCAATCACAGGTTTGGGTCAGGAGCAGATCGCTAAATACTTAGCATGGTTATCCGAAAAGACCGGTAAAACCTACCGACTCCCAAATGTAAAAGACGCTAAAG
>CAXEKM010000622.1:0-2686 GCA_963996645.1 uncultured Marinoscillum sp. | reverse complement strand
GGATTCTGCATGCAAAACTCCATAGACCTGGAAGAGCTTTTCCAATTCCTGGATTTGCTGGCTGTGAGTATAGCGTCAGATATAGTACCGATCACGGGAGAAAATCGAGTGATGGCTTATTATGGCTTAAAAAAGCTCAATCAAACTCCTTGCCCTGGATTGCAGGCTCTAATAGAAGTCTCTGGCCTTAAAGGGGAGCTTGATATTACCAGTATTGTCTTCTATATAGGTCCTCGAATTAATGCCACAGGAAGACTTACGCATGCTCATGATTCGGTGAGATTGTTGACTGCAAAGGATCAGTCAGAAACCGAGGCATTTGCTGAAGTGCTGAATGCTAGAAATAAGGAGAGAAAGGATTTTGACAAATCCATAACCGAAGAAGCACTTGAAATGGTGGAAGCCAATGAACAGCTAAAAGCTGCTCGCAGCACAGTTTTGTTCAAAAATGACTGGCATAAAGGAGTGATTGGTATTGTAGCCTCACGGTGTATTGAAAAATATTATCGTCCGACAATCATTCTCACTGAGTCTTCAGAGAAAGCTACTGGTAGTGCCCGCTCAATCGAAGGATTTGACATACATGATGCCATTTCTCAATGTAGCGAACTGTTAGAACAATTTGGGGGACATACACATGCTGCCGGATTAACACTGCCAATTGAAAACGTACCAGCATTTCAGCAGAAATTTGAGGAAATAGTCTCTACAACGATCGCAAGTGATATTTTGACACCAAAAGTGGATGTAGATATGGAAGTAAATCTTGACTTTGTGAATTACAAGAACTATTCTATCATTAAACAGATGTCACCTTTTGGCCCACACAATCAAAAACCTGTCTTTGTGAGCCGAAATGTACAGTTAAAATACCCTGCCAGAGTACTAAAAGATGAGCATTTGAAAGCTTCTTTATATCAAGACGGCAATGAATTCGTTTATGAAGCTATAGGATTTGGATTGGCAGACAAAGCAGAGCTTATTGCATCGGGTCAACCGTTTGATATTGCCTTTCAGATCGAGGAAAATGAATTTAGAGGAAACAAAAGCCTACAGTTGATTATTAAGGATATAAAAATTGCTTAATATCTTGCAGGGCCAAACCACATTATGGAGTTACGAGCAGAGCATTTAATTAAAAAGTATAAAAAGAGAAAAGTAGTAAACGACATTTCCGTTTCTGTTAATCAGGGAGAAATCGTCGGCTTATTAGGTCCGAACGGAGCCGGAAAAACCACCTCTTTTTATATGATTGTAGGTCTTATCAAGCCCAATGATGGACATATCTATCTGGATGATGAAGACATTACAGGCTTAGCTATGTACCGCAGAGCCAAGAAAGGTATTGGTTATTTGGCTCAGGAAGCCTCTGTATTCCGAAAGCTCTCTGTAGAAGACAATATTCTAGCTGTGCTTGAAATGACGAAGCTTAGTAAAGCTGAGCAAAAAGAAAAGATGGAAGGTCTCCTGGAAGAATTCAGCTTAACCCATGTACGCAAAAACCTGGGAATGGTGCTTTCAGGTGGCGAGCGTAGAAGAACAGAGATTGCCAGAGCACTTGCTGTTGATCCAAAATTTGTCTTGCTAGATGAGCCTTTTGCAGGTGTGGACCCTATTGCGGTGGAAGAAATTCAGTCGATTGTGGCCAAATTGAAGAAGAAAAATATTGGAATACTCATCACTGACCATAACGTGGATGAGACTCTTTCGATAACTGATAGAGCTTACTTGATGTTTGAAGGTAACTTGCTCAAAGCAGGTACACCAGAAGAATTGGCTGCCGATGAGCAAGTAAGAAGAGTTTATCTTGGTAAAAACTTTGAATTGAAAAGACCTAAAATGTCTTAATGGAGATCATCAATTCCATACTAACCTGGGTCATGAAAAAGCGAATTCATGACATTGAACTCTTCATGAAATACCCTCATGAAGTGCAGGAAGAGTTACGTTCTTCGCTACTAGCGAAGGCTGCCAAAACTGAGTATGGAATTAAGCATGGTTTCGAATCTGTGCAATCTGCCGAAGAATATAGAAAAAACATCCCTGTAGTTTCTTACGAGGATTTGTTCCCATACATCGAACGCCTAATGAAGGGCCGTCAAAACGTACTTTGGCCAACTGAGGTTCGTTGGTTTGCCAAGTCATCTGGAACTACCAATGCACGAAGCAAATTCATACCGGTCTCCAATGAAGCACTGGAAGATTGTCATTACAAAGGGGGGAAAGATTTACTTTCCATCTACGTGAACAATTATCCAGAAACGAAAATGTTCACTGGCAAGAATCTGGTTATTGGAGGCAGTCAGCAAGTCAATCAGTTTGACAAAAATGCCAAGTCATACTACGGTGATGTGTCAGCTGTTTTAATTAAAAATTTACCCTTCTGGGCCCAAATGGTGCGAACTCCCTCTTTGGACATTGCACTAATGGACGAGTGGGAAGAGAAAATCGAGAAGATGGCCCACTACACTGCAGATGAGAACGTAACATCTATCTCTGGTGTACCAACATGGACCATCGTTCTTTTAGAAAGAATCCTGGAGATTAAAGGCAGCAATTCGATTTTGGATGTCTGGCCAAATCTAGAAGCATTTATTCATGGCGCGGTGGCATTCCAGCCATACAGACAACTCTTCAAAAGTTTAATTCCTTCGGATCAAATGAGGTATATGGAGACCTATAATGC
>CAXEKM010000621.1:0-4558 GCA_963996645.1 uncultured Marinoscillum sp. | reverse complement strand
CTCCAAGGAATGCCACGGGATGCGGATATGGAATTTGCTGGTAGTTGGCTGGAATTCATCAACCCGTATGCAATTATGGTTGCTGTATGTACGCTGGCCATTTTCATGATGCATGGAGCTATTTACCTCATCATGAAAACCGAAGGGAAACAGTTTGATAAAATGACCAGACATGTAAAAGAAGCGATGATCTTCTTCATCGTTAGTTTTGCCATTACCACAGTATATACACTGATCTACTTTCCTCACTTGTCTGATAGATTCAAGGAAACACCTGTATTGTTCATTGTTCCATTACTGGCATTTTTGAGTATAGCCAATATTCCAAGACTCATTCACAAGAAGAAGTACAATTTTGCTTTCTTCTTTTCAAGTCTTTCCATTGCCATGCTCCTGATGGTTGTGGCTATTGAGCTATATCCGGTGATTATCATTTCTAAAGGTAATCCTGAATTTAACATCACGGTTTACAATGGTGCTGCATCCGAAAAGACCCTTGGAATCATGTTAGTAATTGCTGCGATTGGGACTCCACTAGTTGCAGCATATACTACATTCGTCTTCTGGACGTTTAGAGGCAAAGTTCAAATGGATGAATTGAGTTATTAAGTACCCAACCTAAAAATGAGAATCTTAATCCTAATAAGCATCATCTGGCTAACTAGTCAAATAGCATCTGCTCAGGTGGCGCTTACCAATTGCAATGACCCAATTCCCACAGGAGTAATACATTCGGTAGTCAATCAGCCTCCAGTCTTCGGCTTATGTACCGAGCTTACCATGTGGGATCATGACAATACGTTCTCCTACGAGTGTACAGATACTAACGTATTGAACTATTTGCGAAGTAATCTTAAGTCCGACATTGCTGATCCAGTAAAAATATCGGCTGTTGTAGAGCGCTCTGGTTGTTTAAGTGGTATTAAAATTCTGGAAGACAATGAAGACAATACTGGCATAGCCATTAAAAAGCTAGTGGCGAGAATGCCGAAATGGAAACCCGGCATGCTAGATGGTAAATACGTTCGTACAAGAGTCGTCATCCTGTATCAATCACTTAGTTTTTAATAAAAAACGCCAGCTCAAAAGAGCTGGCGTCGTTGCCTAACCTAATCCAACTAACTAACTATATTTTAATCCTCTATTTCAGTTACCTCCCCAGTCCTAAGGTTTACCAGGAATTTTCTTCCACTATTCAACGTCAATTCAGCTTCTCCTCCTCCCAGGAAACTAACACTAGCAGTTCTACTGACCGAATTACCAGCCGACGTGCTCCCAGCATAAGTCACGGTAGCAGTCCCGCTAGCAATTTGCTGAGTTGACTTAGTGACAGTCAAATCAGTGATGGTCAAGTTACTTGTACTGCTAAAGGATTTACTCTCTCCTGTTACTGAACCAGTTCTTTCAAGCGAACCGTTTACCACATAGGAGGTGCTTCCAGGCTGAATTCCAGTCACTACAAGCTCAGAGGTATTACTACCTTGAGAAGTCAATCTTTGAGTTGTTCTGGTTCCACTAGAAGTAGCGTCCAGATTTAAGGTGGTAGGAATTGCACCATTACAGACCAATTCATATGCGTAAGAAAATGAAGCATTACTAGTCACATATACTCCTTCATATTCTCTGGTAAATGCGGTATCATAAGACACTCCACATGCCTTTACTTCGTAAGACCTACCATCATCTGATGCCTTTTCAGCTAATTCATCGGCATCATCTACAATAGGTAAAAGGTCCTCGGATAAGGTTGCTCCAATATCTTCTGCAGATTCAAGTTCCGTTACCACTTCTTCCGTTGTGTCATCTTCCTGACTACAAGAAGCTAGAATGAAGATGGTTAATACTGCTATTAGTTTTGTGATGAGTTTGATTTGTTTCATGTTTATTATTTGTTGCGTTTGGACCTTAGATTCCTATGTCACACAAAGGTTTAATTAGGTATCAATAAAAAATAAAAAAAGCACAACTCACGTCTGACTTGTGCCTCTGGTTAACATGGTTTCAAAGTAATCTCTTCTAAACCTCTTCGCCTTTCAACATTTTATTCCAATACAAATATGGAAGTCCATATTTTTTCAACATCCACAATCTCCAATGTTCTTTGCTACTATCAAAAACCAGCATTTGCTTCAACTTGGGATCTGGAATGAAGTTTTGTTTGTAATCAAATTCAGCCAGAACCATCTTACCGTAACCGGTCACCAGAGGACACGATGAATAGCCGTTATACTTTTTATCCGACAGTTTGGACTGGTCAATCAAAGTCAAAATATTGGCCACCATCACTGGCACTTGCTTTCTGATAGCGGCTCCAGTTTTTGCAGTAGGTAAACCAGCGGCATCCCCAACGCCAAATACATTTGCAAACTTGTTGTGTTGCAAGGTGAAATGGTCCACATCCAGCCAACCACCGGCGTTGGCTAATGCTGATTCACGTATAAACTTAGGAGCTGCCTGAGGTGGAGCTAGATGCAACATGTCAAATGGGATTTCGATATGCTCCTCACCAGACATTTTTTCTTTTATCGGATTACTTTCATTGACCACACATTGGTTTTCATTGGGCTCTACATACTTGAAAGTAATGGTCTGATTAGCCGCATCAATCTTCTCAGGAGCATAAAACGGCCTGAAATGAATATCATATCGGTTTAAAACCTGATGTAAAGTATGTGCGATTTCTTTCACTCCGAATATCACACTGCCAGGAGTTGCAAAAACAACCTCCGCATTGATTTTATTCTTTTTAAAATAATCAGCTGCTAAATAAGCGATCTTCTGTGGAGCTCCACCACACTTGATTGGGGTAGTTGGTTGTGTAAACACAGCATTTCCTCCTTTGAAATTTCTAAGTACCTCCCAGGTATGTTCAGGATCCGTATAGTTGCTACAAACTACTCCTTTTCCAAGTGCGTCCTCCAAACCAGGTATCAATGATGGCTCCATGACCAAACCAGGAGCGACAATCAAAAAATCATATGTAATATCACCCCCAGTCTTTGTAGACACCTTATTGTTTGCCGGATCAAATCCAGTTGCATAATCCTTAATCCAGTCAATACCTTTAGGCATCACACTGGACATGGATCGCTGAGTCTGCTTAAAATCAAAAGTTCCTGCTCCCACCAGTGTCCAGGCAGGTTGATAGGAATGTGTTTCAGATGGCTCTATCAATCCTATGTCGATTGACTTTCTCTTTTTCAGTAAGGAAGAAGCAGCCATTATCCCAGCTGTTCCTCCCCCGATGATTAATATTTGATAATGGGATTTCATTTAAGGGTTGTTAAATTAAAAATGTTTTAAATAACTGCTTTATTTCAAAACATATCGTAACAAATGTTACACATCCCCTAATAATCCATTGACTTACAATCAATTGACACAAAAAAAGCACTGACCTGTGGTCAGCGCTTTTACTCAACTGTGAAAAGTTCACCCCAGACACTTAAGCCAGGGTATGAATGAAAATTATTTTAATGTACTAGGACATACATAATCCGTAGTAGGTATATCTGTTTCAGAAATAGCTTTGAAACCACCTGCAATGTCTACGATGTTGTGGAACCCACGAGACTTCAATATAGAAGAAGCAATCATCGATCTATAACCACCAGCACAGTGTACATGGTAAGTCTGATCTTTGTTTACTTTATCCATATTCTCACTGATATAATCCAATGGAAGTGATTGTGCATCCTCTACATGCTCAGCCTGGAATTCGCCTGGTTTTCTAACGTCCAATACTTTCAGGTCTCCTGACTTCATTTCTTTGGCAAACTCAGTAGCAGGAATTGACTTCACTGAATCAACCTCTTTTCCAGCCGCTTTCCATGCGTCTAGCCCACCCTTCAAGAAACCAAGTGTGTTGTCATATCCAACTCTTGATAGACGAGTTACGATCTCCTCTTCTCTTCCTTCATCAGCGATAAACACTATTGGTTGCTGAAGGTCAGGAATCAAAGCACCAACCCATGGAGCAAAACTTCCATCAATACCAATAAAAATAGAGTTTGGTACGTGCGCTTCAGCAAAGTCGGTAGACTTTCTAGTATCCAAAACCAATGCACCTTCATGGTTAGCCATTGCTTCAAATGTATCTACATCCAAAGGAATATTACCTTTTTCTAAAATCTCATCGATACCAACCGCTCCTGATTTATTCATTGCTACGTTTTGGGCAAAGTACTGAGGAGGAGGTAACAAACCATCAGTTACCTCTTGAATGAATTCCTCCTTAGTCATGTTCGCTCTCAAAGCGTAATTCGTATTCTTTTGATTGCCCAGTAGATCGGTAGTCTCTTTGCTCATGTTTTTACCACAAGCAGATCCTGCTCCGTGTGCTGGATAGACGATTACCTCATCTGGCAATGTCATGATTTTGTTTCTAAGACTATCATATAGATAACCAGCCAGGTCATCTTGAGTCAATGTACCTTTTTGGGCAAGATCTGGACGACCTACATCTCCAATAAACAAGGTATCTCCACTGAAAATCGCATGTTCTTTACCTTCTTCATCAATCAAAAGGAACGTAGTACTCTCCATAGTATGACCTGGG
>CAXEKM010000620.1:0-6208 GCA_963996645.1 uncultured Marinoscillum sp. | reverse complement strand
TACAGATTGTTAACATCAATAATGGTGAACGATTAGAAACCTATGTGATTACAGGTGAGCGAGGTACCGGACAAATTTGTCTGAATGGCCCGGCTGCACGAAAAGCACAGGTAGGAGATATTGTTATCATTATTTCTTATTGCTCTATCGATAAAAACGAGGCTAAAACCCACAAGCCAGTTGTGATTTTCCCAGACGAGAAGAATCGTCTGAGTAACTAATATTGTATGGTTAAGAAGTTAGTCTCCGTCATCAAATATGTATTGACATTAGGTTTGGCGGGGGTGTTACTCTATTTTGCTTTTCGCAATGTAGATTTTGAAGAGTTTTGGGCTAAAACTGCAGAAGTAGACTACACATGGGTAATTTTATCCATTGTGCTGTCTTTATTAGCCTATTATTCCAGATCCTATCGATGGAATCTGTTAATGAAGCCATTAGGGTATCCCAATCTGAATGTCCATCGAACCAATTTGGCAGTGTTGGTAGGCTACCTTGCCAATTTGGCATTCCCCAGGTTAGGGGAAATCACACGATGTGGAATGATGAAGCGAAGTGATGATGTGCCAGTTGCTACTTCTTTAGGTACGGTCATATCTGAGCGTATCGTGGATATGATCACTCTTATTTTGATGATTCTTGCCACGCTCATTCTCGAGTACGACAATTTCATGGCGTTGATTACTGACGTATTTTCAGGGCTAGGGGATGTGACTGGCTTAGCCTGGAAGTTGGGAATATTTTTAGGGATAGGAGGAATTCTGGGTCTAATAGCTATTTACATCCTCTATCAAAAGATTCCAAAAGTGAAGGCATTTCTAGACGATCTGTTCAGAGCTTTGCTTTCATTGAGAGAATTAAAGAGTCCAGTGCAGTTTATTTTATCCACGCTATTGCTTTGGGTGACTTATTACTTTATGAGTTACCTAATAGTATTTTCTGTGCCAGAAACAGCTGATTTGCCGTGGAGTACAGGAATTATGTTATTAGTGGCTGGAGGAATTGCGCTCGTAATTCCAGTTCAGGGAGGAATAGGTACCTATCATGCATTTATTAGCAGTGCTTTGGTTTTGTATTCGGTTGAAAAAACGACAGGTGTTTTTCTTGCTACACTCTTACATACCTCTCAATTGGTAGCAACCGCAGTATTCGGAGGCGCCGCCCTGTTGGTTTCTGTATTTATTAACAAACACAAAGCGTCTAGCCCAGATGTCCAGGAAGATATTTGATCGAGATAAGTTGATATCAGTGGTCACTAACTGGAAAGATCAGGGGTTGGAAGTGGTATTCACCAATGGATGTTTTGATTTGTTACACCCAGGGCATATTCAGTACCTCATAGAAGCCAGACAATTAGGCAGTCGTTTGGTTGTTGGCATGAATTCTGATTCTTCTGTTAAAAGATTAAAAGGAGATAATCGTCCTATTATTCATCAGCAAGGTCGATTATTAGCCTTAGCAGCATTAGAAGCTGTAGATGCGGTAGTGCTATTTGAAGAGGACACGCCGGCAAAATTGATAGCATCAATTTTGCCAGATGTTTTAGTCAAAGGCAGTGACTATGAAAAAAGCAACATCGTTGGAGCAGATATCGTAGAAAGCCATGGTGGAAAAGTGGAACTGATTAACTTAGTGCCAGGCTATTCTACCACAGAGATTATTAAGAAGATAAAGACTAAATAGAGATCAAGCGAATATGTTATTCCTAATCATTATAGTGTTCATGGTTGCCAGTTTGGTGGTCAGTACACGTTTGAAAAATAAATTTAAGAAGTATTCTAAAATTGGATTGTCATCCAATCTTTCAGGTAAAGAAATTGCACAATTGATGCTAGCAGATCATGGTATTCATGACGTGTCTGTAACATGTGTTCCTGGACAGTTGACGGACCATTATAACCCAGCTGATAAAACGGTTAACCTGAGTCCAGAAGTATATAATGGTAGATCAGCCGCTGCTGCAGCTGTTGCAGCTCACGAGTGCGGGCATGCTGTTCAGCACGCTACTGCGTATAGTTTTTTGGAATTCAGGTCAGCAATGGTGCCGATTCAAAACGTAAGTGCGAGAATAATTAACATCGTATTCATGATGATGTTCTTCGGAGCATTTTTACTGCCTAGCATTATTCCTTTCAACTTGGCAATATTGGTGATCATCGGTTGTTACGGTGTTTTCACGCTGTTTGCTTTCATTACTTTGCCAGTGGAATTTGATGCTAGTAAACGAGCTCTGGCATGGATAAAGGATCGAAATATTGTAAACCCTGACGAACATCGGATGGCTAAAGACGCTTTAAATACTGCGGCTCAGACTTATGTGATTGCAGCATTGTCAGCTTTTGTTACTTTGTTGTATTGGGTAATGATCTACCTGGGGGGTAGTCGAGATTAATAAAAATCAGAAGGATATTTGGGGAAAAGCCTCTCAATCGAGAGGCTTTTTTGTTTTTAAATGGTATGCATGCATAACAAAATTCTTGTAAATTTGTAGTAGTTAGGAATAAACAACAAACAATAACCTTTAAGTAAAAGAGATGGATTTTAACTTATCAGAAGAGCATCTAGCTGTAAGAGACGCTGCAAGAGAGTTTGCTGAAAAAGAATTGTTGCCAGGAGTAATTGAACGTGATAACGAGCAGAAATTCCCTATGGAGCAAATCAAAGCAATGGGTCAACTTGGTTTTATGGGAATGATGGTAGATCCAAAATACGGAGGAGGTGGAATGGATACCATTTCTTATGTATTAGCCATGGAGGAAATTTCTAAGATCGATGCGTCTGCTTCTGTTTGTATGTCAGTAAATAATAGTTTGGTATGCTGGGGATTGGAAACGTTCGGTACGGAAGAGCAAAAACAAAAATACCTTCCAGCTTTAGCAACAGGTGAGAAAATCGGTGCGTTCTGTTTGTCTGAGCCGGAAGCGGGTTCGGATGCCACCTCACAAAGAACGACTGCCGAAGATAAAGGAGATCACTATATACTTAATGGAACAAAGAACTGGATAACGAATGGTAATTCAGCATCAATCTATTTAGTAATGGCTCAAACAGATCCGTCCAAAGGTCACAAAGGGATCAACTGCCTAATTGTGGAGCGTGAGTGGGACGGATTTGTAGTAGGTAAGAAAGAAGATAAGTTAGGAATTAGAGGGTCTGATACACACTCTTTGATGTTTACGGATGTGAAAGTTCCTAAGGAAAATAGAATAGGTGACGATGGATTTGGTTTTACGTTTGCCATGAAGGTTTTGAGCGGCGGTCGAATTGGTATTGGTTCTCAGGCATTGGGAATTGCTGCAGGAGCTCTAGAAAGATCTATTGCATACGCTAAAGAACGTAAAGCCTTTGGAAAAGAAATCGCTAACCATCAGGCTATTCAGTTCAAAATAGCTGATATGGGATTGAAAGTAGAGGCTGCAAGATTGTTGTGCTTAAAGGCTGCATACTTAAAAGATACGAAGCAAGATTATGGTCAGGCAAGTGCTATGGCTAAATTATATGCATCAGAAGCAGCTATGCAAAATGCTATTGAAGCAGTGCAAATCCACGGTGGATACGGTTATGTGAAAGAATATCATGTAGAGCGATTGATGCGTGATGCTAAGATCACACAGATCTATGAAGGCACGTCAGAAATTCAAAAAATCGTCATCTCTAGGGGATTATTGAAATAGTATAAATTTGGATATTGGGGGTTAATCCCCCCAATATTTGGATTATTCCACTTTTTAATATTAGATTTATACAATTATTTGTTCGGTAATCATTCGATTATCCGTATTTAATCATATTAGAGCTGCGTGGAAGATTATAATAAGATCATTGAATCTCTTGGGGTTAGGTTTATAAAGGCTAAGAATATTAATATTTTGAAGCCTGTTACCATAGAAAATAACTACGATATCGAGAATTCTTTGATTTTGGTAAACAAAGGATCACTTGCATTTGGCAAGGATAAAGACATGTGTCATGGTGGTGAAGTGTTCTTTGTGCCTGGAGGAAAACAGGTTTCCATTACCTACGGTTCTTCTCCCGCTGTAAGCCTATCAAAGGACGATTTCCTAAACAATAAAGAGTCTTATTTTCAAAGCTATGCTAATCACAATGATTCAAATGGTGAAAGTTATAGCTATGTGTCATTTGAAGCAAAAGCCTTCGATTCAGTAAACTTTTTTGCATCTCTAGATATTCCACCGTTCAAAATTGAGGATGATGGTAAAATCTCATCCTTGATACAGTCTATTAACCATGAGGTGAATGATACTGCTCCTGGTAAAGGTAGGATTATCAAAACGATGACGGAGCAACTCGTTGTTGAGTTGATTCGATACATATTGAAGCAAGGTTTGTTTGTAGAGCAGTTTGCTACCAACAGTACTTACTTCAAAGATCCTCGATTGATAGATATCTTCACTTTCATCAAAGAAAATCTTGGAGAAGACTTATCGAATAAGATATTGGCGAATGTTGCTAATGTATCTGAGGACTATGTAGGGCAGTATTTTAAGATGCTCACTGGAATAAATCCGCAGGATTATATTGAGTACCAGCGTATGGAAGAAGCAGTGAATCTGCTTAGAACTTCTAAGAAAAGTATTCGTGAAATAGGCAAAGAAGTCGGGTATAAAGACACCGCTTATTTCTGTAGAAGATTCAAGATGATGTTTGGTATTCCTGCTGGTAAGATGAGAAGAAGAGAATCGTTAATTAACGTTTAATCTTCATCTTCTTTATCTCCAAATTTCTTAGCTAATAATACGGTAAGCTGAGCTCCAATGAAATTGAGAGCAATCATTGCTGCGCGTTCCATTACCATGTTTCGTATTGTAAAACCTAATCCTTTGGATTTTACTGGAGTAGGAATTGGTGCTTGTGCAATGGCTGTTTTCTTTGGCTCCAGAACGATTTCTTCCTTGCGACTCATTGCCTTAAAGAGCGTATAAGTCCCGAGTACAGCAACTCCAGAAACAAGTGATATAACCGCAACACGTTTGACTTGACTTTCAAAGTCATTACTTGCTGTTTCAAGATCCTTTTTAACTTTTAATTCCTTTGAGTCAAGCTTGGATCTCTGACTTATCCATGCTTTAGATCTCTTCTTCATCGTCAGATTCGTCTTGAATTGATTCACTCAAATTTAAAAACAGTGTCTCCAGCCAATTTTGAAGTTTATTGGATCGAAGAAGCAAGATGATAATAATCAGGCCAATAAGATATATTCCACCTACAATTAGATAGCCAAAATGCGGACTTTCCAATACATAGTTTAGATAAGCAGCAAGGGCTATTGATAGAAAAATCAATAAGAAGAATCCGACAACCGCCATGGTCATAAATGCTACAAAGTGAGCAAGCAATCTTGATACTTGAGCAATGATGTCAAGTTTGATCTTTTCTCCTTTGAGTCTGATGAAATCAGATATCTTATCTACTAGTTTGTTTATTACTGCCATATGCTGGGTCCAAATTTGGATCAGATGATCAATATATACAATATGATTGAGGCACTAAATGTTTGATCTAATTATTTGAAGATACCTCTTCCGTAGCTACAGCAGGAGGAGTTTGCTTCTCGGTTTTGCTGAAATAGATCAAAGTGAACGGTAAAACGAAGAATAAGATTAAGATATAAGCGAACGCAGAAAGTTTAAATCTAAGTGCAATGGATCCCAATTTATCTGCAAAGTACAATGGTAGTTTTCGTAGAAGTGGTACTCCCATGAAAAGTATCATGCCTGCCATGTTGAACAAGAAGTGTGCAAATGCTAAACTCATGGCCGCTTCACTTTTGAACAAGGCAGCAAGAATTGCCGTAATCGTGGTGCCAATATTGGAGCCTACAACAAACTGAAATGCTCTGTTTACAGACACTTTGCTAGTTGCTACTAAAGGAACAATAAGCGAAGTGGTAATAGAGCTACTTTGGATAATAGCGGTTAACAAGAATCCCCAGCCAAACGAACGGAATGTGTTCTGGAAAGCAATTGCTTCAAATCGTGTTCGGGTTGGTCCAATTAACTGATTGTAGGAAATATTTGAAATAGCCTTTACTGTTCCAAAAAGTCCAATAATGCTAATAACTAGAAGTACAAATCCTCCAATCCAACCGATTACGGCTTGTCCGATTTTATCAAGGAAGGTATAAATGAAAAACTTCTCTGTAGTAGGTGAATTTGCGGTGCTCAAGTCAAACAGAGATGCTAATGAG
>CAXEKM010000619.1:0-4146 GCA_963996645.1 uncultured Marinoscillum sp. | reverse complement strand
TGTGCACAATTTGACTAATCACTTTTCTCCAATCACTAAAACAAAAGTCCACCCCTTTTATATTTTCCCCCATCAAGGATTACTGAAGATTTCAGATAGTTTGCTTCCATCAATAAACGATTATTCAAAAATGGAAGAAGTCTATATATTATCAGCTGTCAGAACACCCATTGGCAGCTTTGGTGGAGCGCTTGCAGGACTAACTGCTGTGGATTTAGGAGCCATTGCCATTAAAGGCGCATTGCAAAAGTCAGGGCTAGAAGCATCAGAGGTGGAAGAAGTGCTGATGGGTAATGTAATATCTGCAGGCTTGGGACAAGCACCTGCTCGTCAGGCGGCGATCAAAGCAGGTATTGGAGATAATGTGCCTTGTACTACGGTCAATAAAGTATGTTCATCTGGAATGAAGACCATCATGTTGGCTACTCAGAGCATTGCACTTGGTCAGGCGGATGTGATTGTGGCTGGAGGAATGGAGAGCATGTCCAATGTGCCTTATTACGTGCCAAAAGCACGTTTTGGTTACAAATATGGTCATGGTCAGTTAATTGATGGTTTGCAACATGATGGTCTATGGGAGGTTTATAATCAATTTGCTATGGGTAATTGTGCGGATCATACGGCTAAGGAAATGGATATTTCTCGTGAGGCTCAGGATGAGTATGCAATCAACTCTTACAAGCGAATGGCAGCTTCTTCAGAAGAAGGAAAGTTCAAATCAGAGATAGTGCAAGTAGAGATTCCACAGCGAAAAGGTGAACCAATAGTAATGGATACAGATGAGGAATTCACCAATGTGCGATTCGATAAGATTCCAGGTTTACGTCCTGTTTTTAGTAAGGAAGGAACGGTAACGGCTGCCAATGCTTCTACCATCAATGATGGGGCATCCGCAGTGGTTTTGATCAGTAAAAAGAAAGCCGAAGCTTATGGGTTGAAGCCACAAATGAAGATATTGGGTTATGCTGATGCTGCCAGAGATCCACTTTGGTTCACTACAGCTCCTTCTTTAGCGATACCAAAAGCCCTGAAAATGGCAGGTATTGAAGCGTCACATGTTGACTACTATGAGATCAATGAAGCTTTTTCGGCTGTAGCACTTGCGAATATGAAGATTTTGGAGTTAGACCCTGCTAAAGTCAATGTATACGGTGGGGCGGTGGCAATGGGGCATCCGCTTGGTTGCTCTGGTGCCAGAATTGTTACCACATTAAACTCAGTCTTAAGTCAAGAAAATGCTCATATTGGAGTAGCTGGTATCTGTAATGGCGGAGGCGGTGCGTCTGCTATGGTCGTTGAGCGTGTGCTTTAATTCTTATCCGAAAAGTATTTAAGATACCCAATGCTTATGGGGTTTTAGTTAGTTGTGATAACACCCTGACATTTATAGTCAGGGTGTTTTTTATTTTTACTCTACAATTATCTTCCGAATCAATTTTTGATTCTCAGATACTACTATTGCTTGATAAACCCCACTTTGTAATTGACTTACATCAATTATCCTATTGTCAATCTGTTTCTCCAGTACTTTTTTTCCATTCAAGTCGAAAATAGTAATAGTCCCTTCTTCAATTCCTTGTATTCGGATATTCTCCGAAGTTGGATTGGGGTAGATTGCAAACTTCACTTCATCAGTAACTTGATTTTGGAAGGATGTTCTCGATCCTGAACTAGTTGTACTGATGGATGCCGTAAACGGAATGTCAAACACCGAGTAATTGATGTTGTCATACCAAAGACTTCCTCCACTGTACACATTCGAATAGCTATACCTAAGCGAAGCATCTGTGATTTGGAAGGTATAAACCTGATTATCATCAATGGTTACAGGGGTGGTTAGGGTGATTTCTTGCCATCCAGAACCAACAGAGATACCCGTCTGTGAATAAATAGGGGTGCCAGAGACCGTATTGCCGGCATAGATATTCAATGTTGAATTTGAAATAGCATAGACTAGCTTGACTTCCACCGAAACCAACTCACCATTGGCAATAGAGGTGAAGCTTTGTCCCATATCATGAGTGGAGGTATAGGTCAAAATGCCATTTCCAGATGGTTGTTCGATGGTGACAATGGTTGGAGTTCCTCCACCTCCACCTGAGGATTGAGTGGTTGCATTGACTGTTGAGCTGGCTGCATTATTAGATCCATCGGTTGCTAAAACCTTATAATAGTATGTGATTGAGGCGCTTAATCCTCCATCGCTGTAGCTTGTACTATTTGCAGCAATAGTCGCTATGGTATTGAAAGATCCCGTGGATGAGCTTGATCGCTGAATGAGATAATTGGTTTCATTGGTGGAATTGTCTGTCCAACTTAAGTTGATTTGTGAAGTTGAAACGGCAGCGGCGGTGAGATTGGTTGGAGCAGCCAAAGTGCCACTAACTCCAACTCCTGAAGACCCATCTGTAATGCCGAAAAATTCGGCTGCCCAATACGAAGAGAAGAAGTTGACGTCTGTTGCATAAGATCCAGTGTTTCCTCCCTGGGTCTCTCCAGTTCCAGGATCTATGGCAATTGCATGACCCATTCCATTAAAGCTATATGTAGCTACGATGGTCTCTCCAGATCCATTTTTATACTCCTTTTTGCTAACAGATGAGTTGCCTTGAAAGGCATTGTCTGAAGCATCAGCTGATTGGTCTACTCCATGAACATTGGTCCACTGTTCCATGATTTCGTTTTGATTCATGTAATAAACGGTGTAGTCCGAAGTGCCATGAAATACCCCCACTTTTGGCCATGGTCCTGAATGAGAAGAGGCATTTCTGACCAGGTTGCCAAGTTGAGTTGGGGTTTTGTTGATGTTTCCAAACATGGCCATGAAGGCATCATTACTGCTTGTGGCTACTTTGTATGGAAGTCCAGACATCACTGCTCCTCCGCTAAATACATCTGGATATGCTGCTAACATGACGGTAGTCATTCCTCCACCAGCAGAAAAACCAGTAACAAACACCTGACTGTTGTCAATGGAGTAGTTGTTTTTCATATAGTCCGTCATGTTTTTAAGAGATGCAGCTTCGCCATATCCACGGTTAATGTCTCCAGTTTCAAACCAATTGAAGCACTGTGAGGAGTTGTTAGCGCTTTTTTGTTCCGCATAGATGACATAGAAGCCATATTCGTCTGCCAGACTGTTCCAATCGCTTTCTGAAGCATATGAGCTTGCGGATTGAGTGCAGCCATGAAGTACCAATACCAATGGAGCATTGGTGGGCATGCTGCCTGGAATATGAACATACATGTTCAGATTGCCCGGGTTAGATCCGAAACTTGATATCGGAGTTAATTGGGCGTGAATGAGGAAAGTCCATAGGCTTCCCAGAGTGAGTAATGCTAATTTTTTCATAGGAATTCATTTTTGGTTTATTCCTAAGAAATTGTTTAAATATTCGGTAATTGATTGATTTTCAGCTAAATGAAGGTGTGTGACTTTAATGTGAAGATGTATTGAAAATGCTGATTATTATAATGAGGGGGACTTTTTTAGGTGTTTTGACTTTTGAATGAAGATGTTGAAAAAATGTTAAACACGTATTTTTCAGGTTAATGAATTAAATTAATAGTCATAGATTGATAAAAGTGGATTTATTGATGTTAAAAGGTGTTTATCTCCTAAATCTATTCTTAAAAATCATAAAAGTCCATGATCTATTATTTCTGGTGATTTCTTAAGCGATTTGACAAATTTCTATTTTTAGCCCAGTCAAATTTTAAAAATCGTAATCTGAATAATAGATATTCTAATGTTAAGACTAGAAAATAAAGTAGCAGTTATCACCGGAGGAGCTGCAGGTATCGGAAAAGCTTCTGTAGAGAAGTTTGTCTCAGAAGGGGCGAAAGTCGCTATCTGGGATGTCAATGAAGAGGCAGGTCAAGAGCTTGTGTCTAAATACCCTGATACTACAGTGTTCATAAAGGTAGATACTTCCAATCCAGTATCTGTTGAAAAAGCTACTGCGGAGACTGTAGCAAAATTTGGTACAATAGATATTTTGATCAATAATGCTGGAATCACGCGAGATGCTACCATCAAGAAAATGACTTTTGAGCAGTGGGAGCAAGTGATTAGCATCAACTTAACGGGTGTGTTCAACTGCATTAAGAATGTCTCTCCGATTATGATTGAGAAAGAAGGTGGTC
>CAXEKM010000618.1:0-4198 GCA_963996645.1 uncultured Marinoscillum sp. | reverse complement strand
GAATGACACCATTCGAGTATGTAGCTGAAATCCGAATGAAGTACGCGGATTATTTGATCAGAAAGAATAAAGTAAAGAATGCTACGGAGGCTGCCAAGAGCATAGGACTTAAGAATGTGACAGCCTTTAGTAAGCAGTATGAGAAGAAGTTTGGCATGAAGCCAACGGATGTTCTTAAAGAGGCTTAGTTATTAAAACTTAGTCTCTGAATAAGCGATTTCAGTAAGTTGTGCCTGGTAGAAAGCATCAAAATAATTTGATCTTACAGCAGGGTCACCTACGAAAATATCCTGACTATTAGGGAATTGATTACTTCTCTTGCTTTTAATCAGCTTGTCTAAACCTTTAGATATTTTGTTTTCTCTGTTAAGCATCATTTCAATTTCAGTAATAAATGAATTCGTCGTTAGAGCCATTTTTGGCTCTTTTTGCTGCTTTCACACCAACTGTAGCGAAAAGCATTGTGATCATTAAAACGGCTAATTTTTTGAACATATCACCAGTAAGGCAACTAATTGCTGATGTACCCCCAAAAGAAATTGAAATTTTATTGAATAATTTTTATACCGTTAGTTTTGATAGAGCGAGTGCCCCAAAAACCTAGTACTTTGTCGCTTGAGTTCAGAAAGAACAAATTTCCATTTATTGGTCCAGGAGTGATAAACGAAGTTGATCCCAGAGAGGTTGTTTGGGTCTTTAAATTTCTCAGGTAATTGTAGCCTGTTTCTGTGATTTCCTGAAGTTCCAGGCCAATTGAGTCTCCTTCGAAAAACTCGAATGAGGTGAATTCATTCTCAATGAAGGGTGAGTTTCCATTAAAAAATTGATCGTTGATCAAGAGAATATGTTCACTGTCTTTAAATAATGTATCGTTTTTGTAAATTTTAAATCGATAATAATTTTGTTCTTCACCATTATCATTAATCTGAGTAATGGGATAAAATACCTGCTCAATGATGTTTTCATTGGTTGCAGATTCCCTTTCGTAATAATCATAACTAATGGTATCAAGCGGAGGAGCATTCGTCATCTTTTGCGGGCTGGACTGAATGATACGGCCATCCGCTAGTCTTACTTCAAGAAAATAATTGATACCCTCCGATCCTGAATAAACTGATTCTGTTCTATAAAGCCCATTTTCAGTGTGGATCAAGTCTACAGTGATTCCATTGCTGCTACGGATTTTCACACTAGCATTTTCGATGTGAATAGTTCCTGAATTATCCAGGAAGTTTTGCGATTGACTAATCTTCACAAATTGGATGGCATCTAAATCAGAAAGCCAACCTTCAATGACAACCTGCTGGTCTTGTTCATCCAATTCAAGGTTGCTGTCCTGGCAAGACCAAAACAACGAAAGGATTACGATATAGAAATAATACCTGTTCAAAACTTAAAATGATAGCTTAAGGATGGAACAATGGTGTCAATCACTGTATAAGGGGTTACTTCAGTTTCGCCGGCTTCATTTTCTTCAAACACATAAGAGTAGACATTCTTTTTGCCATAAACGTTGTAAATATTTACCGTCCAATAATCATTGAACCGTTTTGGAGTACCATCTGGTTTAATGTTTTTGGTGTGCCATTTAATCGATAGATCCATTCGGTGATAGGCTGGTAGCCGTCCTTGATTTCTCTCTTCAAATCTTGGTACTTGTATGTCTTCATAAGTGTACTTTCCAATAGGCCTGGTATAAGGTCTTCCAGAATTGTAATTGAATGAAATGGAGGTGTATAAACGCTTGGTTAGTTCATAAACACCTACAACAGATATATCATGTTTTCGATCAAAATTGGATGGAAAATACTGCCCATTATTGATGGATTCAAAAGGATCATCAACTCGCAATTCACTTCTAGAAAGTGTGTAACTGGTCCAGCCTGTTAGTTTGCCTTTGTTCTTTTTTAAGAAAAACTCGACTCCATAATTTCGTCCTTCACCACTTACAAGTTCTGTTTCAGGGTTTTCATTAAATAATAAGTCGGCTCCATTTTTATACTCCACTAGATTGGTCATCGTTTTGTAATAACCATCTACAAAGGTTTCATAGTTGTTGTCATCAAAATTGTAAAACAAGCCTAATGAATAGTGATTTGATTCGGTTGGCAGGATATTTTGATCACTTAGTTTCCAAATGTCAGTGGGAGTAGGAGTGACTGTATTGGAGATTAAATGAAGGTACTGATAAGTCCTGGTGAAACTCATTTTTGTACTCAGGTTTTTTGCCCACTGATAGACGAAAGAAGCTCTAGGCTCAAATCCATAATAAGAATGGGCTAACTTATAAGGGGCATAGCTCACAGTATCAATGATATTCTCATCGGTACGCGGATTACCTTCATCATAGATATAAACATCTGCCGGGCCAACATTGAAAAGAGAGGAGACTCTTAGGCCGTACTCAAGTTTTACTTTGTTGTAATTTGCTTTATGAGATAGATATAAAGCTTGTTCTAGTCCATATTCTTTATTTAAAATGACGGTATCGGCAGATGAGTTTTCGTCATATGGAACACGAGATCCTGGAATTAGCCTGTGTAGCGAAGTACTGCCGCCAAAATTGAATTCATTGTGGTTGTTAAGTACAAATCCCCAGTCTGATTTCAATGTGTAATCTATAATGTTGGATTGTCCTATGAAACTAGCAGCCTCTCTTGGTTGCGTGATTTTGTAATCGTATTGACTGTAGATAGCGGAAAAATTGGCGAATACACGTTGACCAAACAGGTGATTCCATCGCATAGATAAATTCCTGTTTCCCCAGATTCTATCAGTATCAAATACATTGCTACTTCTGTCATTCCCTATATATCCGGACAAATAGAATGTGTTTTTAGGATTGATTTTCCAGTTGGTCTTAGCATTGAAGTCCTGAAAATAATTGGTGGAATTGGCGTCAAGTGTTAGATCAAACAAGGATTGACGAGCAGAAACGATGAAAGAACTCACATCTTTCTTAATCGGGCCTTCTGCGATTAACCTGGCTGAAACAATTCCGATACCTCCTGTGATATGGTAAGAATCATAGTCTCCTTCCTTTTGATGTATCGTCATTACGGATGAAGTGCGGCCACCATACGAAGGAGGAATAAATCCCTTCATGATTTCTATCTTGTTCACTGCCTCCGGGTTAAATATGGAAATCAGACCATACAAGTGATTAGGATTGTAGATGGTAGATTCATCCAGGAGAATTAGATTTTGATCTACACTTCCTCCACGGACACTTAAGCCGTTAGCATCTTCTCCCAATGTGTTAATTCCTGGTAGGAGTGTAGCGCCTTGAAGTACATCAACTTCGCCCAGGAAATAGGGGATTTGACCTCTTGTGTTTAGATTGATTGTGTTTACTCCCGGAATGGTACTTTCAATATTCAAATCAGGTTCATAGGCAGAAACTACCACTTCATTTAACACCTCAGTCTTTGGAGATAGTGCAAGGTTTCTAACTTGATTTCTGTCAGAGATAACAATAGTGTCTATCCGTGTTTCATACCCAATATAGTTCGTTCTCAGAACGTGTTTTCCTTCAGGTAATTGCAGGGAGTAGTACCCATAATTATTACTAGTTACTCCTGATTCAAGATTAATAGCGTAAACAGCAGCTCCAATTAGCACTTCTCCAGATGTGGCGTCCGAAATTGCTCCACGAATGGATAAGTTTTGGCCTGTTGGATAGGTGATCAGATATTGGCTTCCTCTAAAAGTAATTTGTAAATCACTTTCCTTGCTTAATTGCTCAAAAAGCTTGTTGATATCTTTATATTCTTCGCTTAAGGTAAAGGTGAGATCAGGAAGGCGGTCACTACTGTAGGCTAACTGTATGCCTTCTTTTTTTAATATTTTGAGAATTTGGTTTAGAGAATAATTGCCTGGTTCCACATGTATAGATGTGGATTGTGCATGTCCAATGGTGCTGGAGATAACCATTAGTATTACTAAAAGTGTCCTTCTTAGTTTAGCAGGCATCAATCACTTCACGAATTTAGCGCAAATTCGTTTGGTTCTTGAGGTAAAATTATGGAGTTCTTAGCAACCTTTTCCTGAAAGGGAAATCTTATTGCCTGATTTCTTAGACTTGATATTAAGAACGGAAGTAAGCGTCTTGATAACTTCTGACAATGAATCACCATCAAATTCAGCGGTTACTCTACATTCTCTGATTGCTTTGGAAGTCTTGATGTCTACGTTGTAG
>CAXEKM010000617.1:0-4467 GCA_963996645.1 uncultured Marinoscillum sp. | reverse complement strand
TCCTATTTATGCTAACCTCGATTCAATAGGTAAACTGAAGGATAAAAAGGCTCAAAAAAATATTGATTCCAAAGCAAAGGAGCTGAATGCCCTTACTGAAGTAGACTATGAACAGGTAATGGCTTTGAAAATGTCCTTCTTCAAGCAGAGTTTTGAAGAAAATAAGGTAGCGTTTCTGAAAAGTAAAGAATTCAAGTCATTCTTCTCGGTAAATGAGCATTGGTTGCCTGATTATGCTGCATTCTGTTGTTTGAGAGATCGAAACAATACTCCAGATTTTACGCAGTGGGGTAAGTATGAGCAAATGACTGATAAAGAGTTGGCCGCCTTCGTTGCTCCAACATCTAAGTTTTACGATGAGGTGGCTATTCATTATTACATCCAGTTTTATTTAGATCAGCAGTTAAAAGATGCTACTGAATACGCCAGAGCAAAAGGGGTAGTTTTGAAAGGTGATATCCCGATTGGTATTTATCGAAATTCTGTTGATGCATGGAGATTGCCACATTTATTCAATATGGATACCCAGGCAGGGGCTCCACCAGATGATTTTTCGATTACAGGTCAAAACTGGGGCTTCCCTACCTATAATTGGGAAGAAATGTCAAAGGATGACTACAGCTGGTGGCGTGAGCGTATGGTGAAGATGTCGGACTACTTTGATGTATTTAGAATTGATCATATTCT
This sequence comes from uncultured Marinoscillum sp., assembly GCA_963996645.1. Taxonomy (GTDB): domain Bacteria; phylum Bacteroidota; class Bacteroidia; order Cytophagales; family Cyclobacteriaceae; genus Marinoscillum. The sequence continues at coordinate 3,780 of CAXEKM010000617.1, read as the reverse complement.
AGGCTTTTTTAGAATTTGGGAAATTCCATGGGAGCAAGTGGAAGGCTTGATGGGAAGATTTAATCCTTCACTTCCATTTCATCTTGATGAATTAGCGGATAGAGGACTGCATTTTGATTACGACCGATTCTGTAAGCCATACATTCGAGAGCATATGATCTTTGATTTGTTTGGTAATCATGCAGAATCAATCATTAAAAGCTATTTGGATGAATATGCTCCTGGCTGTTATCAAATGAAGGAGTTTTACGATACACAGCGAAAGGTTAAGGAATATTTTGATGCTAAGATTCAGGAGGAGCCTGAAAGTGCCGATTTTAATAATTGGATAAGGAACAATCTGTATCGCTTGATAGGCGAAGTTTTGTTCCTGGAAGCTCCATTGAGCAATGGAAGAGCATTTAATCCTCGGATGAGTTTGCATAGTACCTATTCATTTAACGAATTGGATCATGGGACTCGTGAAAAGATAGATCAACTATACATTGACTATTACTACAGACGTCACAATGAGTTTTGGAGGGAAAGTGCCATGCGCAAACTACCGATGCTCAAGGATGCGACGGATATGTTAATTTGTGGAGAGGACTTGGGAATGGTGCCTGCTAGTGTACCTGGAGTAATGAATGAATTGCAGATATTAAGTTTAGCGATTCAAAGAATGCCTAACGATGATCGTGAATTTTGGCATCCTGGAGACACTCCATATTTGAGTGTAACCAGCACAGGTAGTCACGATATGTCTACTCTCAGGGAATGGTGGCAAGAGGATGAAGGGCAGACTCAGCGATTCTTCAATAATATACTTGGACACTGGGGTAAAGCTCCTTATTACTGTGAGCCATGGGTGGCTAAAGATGTCATAAGTCAGCATTTAGCTTCGCCAAGTATGCTGGCCATTTTTCCTATTCAGGACTTGGTGGCTATGGATGGTAAATTAAGAAGAGAGGATCCTGAAGTGGAGCGAATTAACGTACCGGCGATTTCTCAACATTATTGGAAATATAGATTCCATATAACCATGGAAGACTTGTTGAAAGAAGAAGGCTTTAATGGATTTCTTCGACAGATGGTTGATCAAGGTGGTAGGCAAGCTGATTATTAATTTATTGTTAAGCAGCCAACCGTTTTTATGGTTTATGGGTCAAAGTATATATCACTACCTAAAGACCACATGAAACAACTTATTTTAATCATTGCAGTTGCTGCATTATTGAGTAGCTGCAATCTAGATTCCTATGATTCACAAGCCCGAGATATAGGGGTTGTTACGGGTTATCGACCTGTTTATGGTGATTCTAGCGATTTAATAATTCGTATTGGAGATCCTATTCCTATTGAAAAAGCGGGAAAAATCTATAGCTATCAGAACCTTTTATTGGTTAATGAAGTAGGAAGAGGAATTCATATTTATGATAATTCTGATCCTTCTAGTCCCATAAATATGAAGTATGTCACCATTCCTGGTAATCAGGATGTGGCCATCAAAAATGGAGTACTATATGCCGATAGTTATTCTGATTTGGTAGCAATGAAGGTTACTGAAGATACACTTCAAATCTTGAAAACGATACCTGGTGTTATGCCATTTTCTTCAGAGTTTCCACCAGCTACACAGTCCTATTTCGAGTGTGTAGATGAGTCCAGGGGAATCGTAATTGGATGGGAGCTGACAGATATTGAAAATCCTAAATGTTTTGTAAGATGAGAAAGTTGCTTTGGATAATGTTCGGAATGGTCATAGCATCATCTTGTGAAATGAGTAAAGATGGAGATGCGGATTTTGTGACAGATGTGGTTGGAACTGGAGGCTCGACTGCCCGCTTTGCCATATACGGGGACTTCTTATATGTGGTGGATAATACCTCAATCAATGTATTTGATATTTCAGATGTAGAGGACCCATTTTATCAAACATCAGTAGATGTGGGGTGGGGAATAGAGACTATTTATGGATATAAGGATAATCTATTTATAGGAAGTCAAACAGGAATGTTCATCTATTCTATTCAAAACAATGGCGCACCAGTATATCTGTCAGATTATATCCATCAGACATCTTGCGATCCAGTGATTGCCAATGATGAATATGCTTATGTAACTACCCGGTCTGGAGAAAACTGTGGAACAAGACTATTCGAAGCTAATCAACTAATAACGCTTGATGTGACAGATTTGACCAATCCTTTTGCGACTAGTGAACAGCAAATGATTAATCCAAGAGGGCTTTGTTTCTTTCGTGGTGATTTATTCGTAGCAGAGGGTAACAATGGTTTGAAGCAGTTTAGTTTGGAAGATCCTTCCAATCCTACACTAATTCAATACTTTGAAGATATCGCTGCCAATGACATGATCGCTCTTGAGAATACAATGATCATTACCAGAGATGAAGGAATCTATCAGTTTGGATTTGAGAATAACGACCTATTCTTACTTAGTCCAATCGAGTAAGTTTATTCATTAGAAGACCTCATCATCGAATTTCTTTTGATGATGGGGGCGTTTTGCTCAAAATAAGAGAGCAACCAGTGCCAAATCTCGTTTTTCATAAAGGCTTTTTGAATTCCCGGAAAGTTTTCATGTAGCCTATAAATAACTTGGGTATACTGTGCGCTATCTAAATTGAACCGTCTAGATAAATGAATTCGAACCGTGTCATTGGCCATGAATTTTTGATAACTAATCGTCTCACGAGTTTCTTCATAGGCATCAGCGGCTTTTCGTTTTTCTCGTTCATCTCTACTGAAGTAGGTGATAGGACCATAGATGCCCACGGTAGGTGCTAAAAACATATTGTTTTCACTACTCCCTAAATAGATATCACCGGCTTTGATTGGTTCTTTAGGACTCACCACCGATACTCCTGGAATAATCAGAGGATCCATTTGTGGTTTTAGAGGTACTTTGAAATACTTATCTGCGTAGATGGTAATGGATGGAAGTAATACTGAGTCACGGGGTAGGGTGATTTTAATGTAATGAACTACATGTGAGTTGTTTACAGCTATGGTCGCAGGTTTGTATCCAACATACGAGAATCTTATGGAGTCTCCCTGATTAGCAAGTACTACAAACTTTCCCTGCATATCACTCACTTTGCCCAATTCTAGAGTCAGGTTGTGCACATGACAGAAACCGATAGGTTCTTCATTTTCGTCTACAACCATACCCTGGATCTGGTTTTGTGCTACCAGCCAATGGGCTCCAAGAACCAAACAAATAAATAATTGAAATTTCACCACCTCAAAGAAAACGCTTTACAATTACATTGGTTAGGTTAAAGAATGTTTTTAACAATAATTAATAGGATATTAGTTTAATAGGTACAACATCCAATTCCGATAATGATAGAATCTAAATATTTTCAAGATAACCCCCATCTGTTTTCATTTCTTCCAATTCTCTACATGGTTTGGGCCGACGCAGTTCTTACGCCTAGTGAGGTGCTAAAGATCAGAGATCTGGTAGATAAGCAGGGATGGATAACCAAGGAGGATCGTAAGTTCATTATGAGCTATTTGGATCCTAAAAACCCACCGTCACCGAAAAGTCTTAAGAAATGGCTTGAAGAAATAACTAAGGTTTCTAGTAACCTTACGAAGGATATGAAGCGCAGCTTAGTGGACATTGGTATTGAACTGGCTAGATTAAATGTCAGAAATCAAAATAATGAATCACTGGATGCTGCCAGGGCTCCATTGACTGATCTTGAGGAGGCTTTGGGTATACTATCTAGAGAAGCAGCCTTTCACTTGAGGTTTCATTATCAGGAAAGTAATG
>CAXEKM010000616.1:0-2385 GCA_963996645.1 uncultured Marinoscillum sp. | reverse complement strand
TGTTTCTGAAGTTGCGTATAAAGTAGGGTACAACAATCCGAAACTCTTTAGTAGATATTTCAAGTCCATTTACAACATGTATCCGTCGGAGTTCAGAACCCAATCTGACAAATCTGCCAACACAAATTAGATAAAACATACCCTTGGGTAACAAAAGTCACCCTTAAAAAGGCCTTTAAAACACATTTAAAGGCCTTTTTTATGCCTCCTGACATTTTTATACCCAAATCAGACGAAATCTACACCACGGTGGAAAACGATTGCAAGTAACATTGAAAATCATTTAATAAAATCCTCTGGGGATAACTGTTAATTGACAATCAATCAAACAAGTACACCTAATTATGATAAAAATTCAAAAAGTATGAAGAGAAATTACCTAATTGGAAAAGAACAGGGGCTTGCGTTGTGGAATTCCACAGTGAAGGCGCTGTTTGGCCTGATGGTGCTGGTCATGGGATATCAGTCTCATGCGCAGAGTCAGGTGATCACGGGTAGGATCGTTGATTCAGAATCCAACGAATCAATACCTGGTGCAACCATTCTGGTGAAAGGTACTCAGAATGGAGCCATATCAGATATGGATGGAAATTTTAGACTGGAAATACAGCCAGGACAGGAAGAAGTGTTGGTCATTTCTTTTGTAGGTTATAAGACTGCTGAAATACCAGTGGTCGGCAAGAGCACTGTAGAAGTGAGTTTGATGATGGATGTAGAGGCGCTGGAAGAAGTAGTCGTAGTTGGTTACGGTACACAGAAAAAGGCACTCAACACCGGAGCAAACTTGCAGGTGTCAGGTGACGATATTCAGAAGTTAAGTACGACCAACGCTTTGCAAGGTTTGCAAGGACAAACCCCTGGTGTACAGCTTTCATCTACTTCAGGTCAGCCGGGTTCAGGAATGCGAGTAGTCATTCGTGGAGCGGGATCGTTAAGTGGTTCGGGTCCGCTCTATGTAGTCGATGGAGTATTGACAGGAGATGTGTCTTATTTGAATCCAGCGGATATCGCTTCGGTAGATATTTTGAAAGATGCGGCGTCTGCTGCGATCTACGGTTCTCAGGCTGCTAATGGGGTGGTTTTGATTACCACTAAAAAAGGAACGGCTGGAAAAACAAGAATCACTTTTGACTCTTACTATGGTGTTCAGAATGTAGCAAGAAAAGCGGACATGCTCAATGCAAGAGAGTATGCAACCATCATGAACGAAGCGGCAGTAAATGCTGGTAAGCTTCCATACTTCACCAACGCTGAGATTGATTCTTTAGCGAATGGTGCGAATACTAACTGGATGGATGAAATGTTTGTGGACAATGCCGTGACTCAAAACTACGCGTTAGGTTTCTCAGGCGGGTCTGAAACTTCTACTTTCTCTACTTCACTTTCTTATACTGGCCAGGAAGGAATCGTCGGCGGTGCAGAACTATCGAATTACGAGCGTTACGGTTTCCGTATCAATTCAGAGAAAAAACTTTTGGACGGTCTTTTAACCATCGGTGAGAATCTGACTTTCGCTTACACCAATAGCAATGGAGTAGGAGTTGGCAATCAGTACAATAACTCACTACGATCGGCTTTTAATACCAGCCCATTTTTACCAATGTATGATTCATTGGGCAACTTCTATGACAATAGTTATTCTACCTGGTACAATGGAGAATCTAACCCATATGCAGCCATGGTTTATAACAACCAAAATGAAAACAATGGTCAAAAACTATTGGGGAATATTTATGCTGAAATCAAACCAATCAAAGGTCTGAGTATCAAATCGAGATTAGGTGTTGACTATTATGCGAACGAAGGACATTCCTATTCTCCAGAATATACTTTGTCTATTTATTCCTTTAGAAACTATACTGAAGTAAGTCAGAGCATGTCAAAAGGCAGATCACTGCTTTGGGACAATTGGGCAAGCTATGACCTGCAGTTGGCTGATCATGGAGTATCATTCATGTTGGGTTCTTCCATGTATCAATTCCAGGGTTCTTCGATGTATACAGCGAATAGAGATGCAGTATTCAGTGATTTGGAGCATGCCTACATCAACAACACAACCAACACTAACGGAGCGAACATTTCCATTAATGGAACAGGGGATAATCCAGATAACAGATTATCTTATTTCGCTAGAGTGAATTACAACTTTCAGGAGAAGTACTTGTTGAATGCTACTTTCAGAGCAGATGGTTCTTCTCGATTTGCTGAAGGCAACCAATGGGGGTATTTCCCATCGGTAAGTGCTGGATGGGTAGCAACAGAAGAAGGATTCTTAAGATCTAACAATATCATTAGATTCTTGAAGGTGAGAGCTAGTTGGGGACAAGTAGGTAACCAAAACGTAGGTGCTTATCAATACCTGGCACCAATCGCGACAATGAATAC
>CAXEKM010000615.1:0-9198 GCA_963996645.1 uncultured Marinoscillum sp. | reverse complement strand
GATCCAATGGAATTGAGCAATCAAGAATGCACCAACAAAAATGAAGATGGCTCTGAATACAATTGCTCCTAAAATTCCCCAGAAAAGTATGTTGTGATAGTAATCTTCTTTGACATTGAAATATCTCAAGATCAATAAGATCACAAAAATGTTATCAATAGAAAGGGCCTTTTCTGTTACATAAGCAGAGAAAAACTCAATAGATGCCTGTGGTCCTTCTCCATAAAAATAGATTAAGAAACCATATACAACTGATACAGCTACCCAGAAAAGAGTTTGTAAAAGTGCCTCTCGCTGAGAGACTTTGTGATGCGCCTTATGGAACACGCCCAAATCAACGAGGAGAAAGGCGATAATCACCACTCCAAAGACTCCAAAGAGAAGTCCTTCATTTTCACCAGAGAACAAGGTCAACAACATACGTAACGAATAATTTTAGGGCGTCCCAAAGCTGGCATTTTTTGGAAGCACAAAGTAAGTAAATATATATGAATAAGAAAACTAGGGGGTAAAATCAGTTGATTTCTATCTAACAAAGCGCCGAAATGGACGTTTTTTAATTAACTTTTATCGAAATCTCTAGTTTATTGTACTGACCATTATGATTTGGGACATCATTCTTTGTGGTATTCTCTACACGATTCTCATTGTGTTCGTATTCATTCGCACCAATAAAAACAGGCGAAACAACGATACAGATAGTGATGATGAGGGAGGGTTACCAGTATCTTTGCCACCGGATATTGACTTGCCGCCAGGCATATGTCTACCGGATGATGCTCCAAGAAAAACTATTCCAGAAACAGAAGAGGTCTTTGCATGATAAACAGCACATTAAACGAACTCAAGAAGCTTAACAAGCTCAACCCTATTAAATATGTACCCGTTTCCGTAAGCCGTAAGAGACCTAAGACTGGACTGGCCCCAGGAAGTTTGATTTATACAGGTCAGGTTTACACCGATGAAATCAAAATTCAGGTGATTGACTACACGGATGATCATATTGAAGAAATAGAAATTACCGAAGTAGCGGAACTTGAACGGTTCAACAATCCAGATACGGTCACCTGGATCAACATTCAGGGACTTCATGATGTAGAAGTAATTTCTTCTATTGGCAAGCTGATGGGCCTTCACCCATTGACTATGGAAGATATCCTGGATACGAATCAGAGACCAAAGGTTGAGGAGTTTGAAGACCACCTGTACATCTCTATGAAAATGATCAACCATGTGGAGGATCATAACAAAATAGATATTGAGCAAGTGAGTATCATTGCTCATAAAAATTTTGTGATCTGCTTTCAGGAGAAACCAGGGGATGTTTTTAACGACATTAGAACACGTCTAAGAAACGGTAAAGGCCGAGCGCGTAAAAGAGCGGCTGATTATTTGTCCTACATGTTGATAGATGTCATCATAGATTTCTATTACGAAACGTTAGATCAGGTTTGGAACAAAATTGAGCGATTGGATGACTTGGTGGTAAGACGCCCGGACAGAATTGAGCTCAATGACATTCAGGTAATCCGAAGAGATTTAATCCAGCTAAGAAGATACATGTACCCAGTTAGAGATGTGGTGCATTCAATTTCCAATTCACAAGGACAGTTCTTCTCTGATCAAACATTAATGTTCGTTCGTGACTCGTACGATCATGCTGTACAGGTAGTGGAAAACCTAGATACCTATCGAGAAATCCTTAATAGTGTCATGGATCTTTACTTATCACAGCTCAGCAATAAAATGAATGAAGTCATGAAAGTGTTAACTGTAATGTCATCTATTTTCATTCCGCTTACATTCATTGCTGGTATTTATGGAATGAACTTCGAGCACATGCCAGAACTAGGCTGGGCAATTAGTTATCCTGTAGGATTCTGGAGCTTGATCGGAGTGGTAGCAGTGATCATGGTGATCTTCATGAAGAGCAGAAAGTGGCTCTAATTCCAACTATTTACTAGATCCTCAAGGAGTTAAGGTTGAAAACTAGTTAGATAATGCACATCTTGCATATAGTACAAGATAGTTGTGTACAAATCGACCAGTTTTCAACCACAAATAGATCAGCACATTGAATTTCTTGAAACTTTTTTGCTTTCTGGCTCTGCTGGCAAGCACTCGAACCACTACGATTGGGTCAAGTCTACCGGACAAAATTGATTCTCTTCAGATGTATTCTGACCTGACCAATCAACAGAGGCTGGACAGTGCACTGGCCCTATTAGGCTCTACTTCTCAGGATGATGTGGTCAGTAAAAGGAAACTCTTCAACATTATTGCTTTAGGATATTATCGCGCTACAGAATTTGATTCCTCTATTCACTACTTTCAAAAAGCCATCGCATTAGACTCCTCTCGTTTTGACAATGATCTCTTTATCAGTGAACGAGGCCTGGCCAAGACCTACAATCAAATTGGAAACTTAGAGACCTCCTGGAAACACATAGAAAAAGCTTTGTTTATTGCTCAGGAACTGGATTCTGCAGATAATCAAGCTTCTGCTTACATCAATATGGGCAATATCCTCCTCGATAATTCATCCGAAGATCAGGTACCACAGGCTATACAATATTATGAGCAGGCGCTCAATCTCACCACCAAAAAATTGACAAAGGCGAGTGTCTACACCAGTCTCGCAAACTGTCACTTTGCCTTGGACAGTATTGACTTGGCATTGTCACTTTACGAAAAGAGCCGAGATCAGTACATCGCTTTGGACAAGCCGGATTATGCCATTATTCCCATGTTCAACATTGCGTTGATCCATTACGATCAGGCAGATTACAACAAAGCACTCGGGAGTTGTCGTGAATTAGAAAAACTAAATAATGGTAGCTGGAACCGTATTGATTCACTGGAACTGTACAACCTAACAGCTATTACTCTTCGTCAATTGCAGCGCTATCCAGAAGCCATCAACTATCATTTAAAAAGTCTTAAGATCGTTGACCACCTCCAGTACATCGATACCGAAAATGTCTACCTGGACATTGCGGAGACCTACACCAAAGTCAAGAACTGGGAAAAGGCCTATACCTATTTGAAGCTCTACAAAGAACTTCATGACAGTTTGAATAATGTGTCTCAACGTCAGATAGTTTCTGAGCTAGCTACCAAATACGAAACTCAGGAGAAGCAGTCCAAAATAGAGCAACTGGAAATAGAGCAGGAAAATCTAAAGTTAAAAGCGGATCAGGAAGAACTCATTCGATATGCCATCATTTTTGGGTCACTTCTGTTGCTTATCTCAGCTTCCATTATCATTTATGTGATTCGTCAAAAACTGTTCGCAGAGCGTGCCGAGCAAATGATACGCGAACAGGAGCAGGCTAAAACTCAGGAACTTTTGATGATCAAAACTCAAATTGAAGCTCAGGAAAAAGAAAAGCAACGCATAGCACAGCATTTACACGATGGAGTAGCGGGCACTTTAGCGGGCATTAAACACACCTTGAGCGCTCAATCTGGAAAGGATTCTGCTGTGCTCTCACAAATAGACACCGCATACCACGAGATCCGAACGTTATCTCACCATTTGGCCAATCCGCAAGTGTTTGGTGACAACCTGATCTACATGATTCAGAAATATCTAGATGAGATTCAATCATTGCACTCCATAGAAGTAGATTTTCAATCACCTTCTTTGGATCAAGTAAATGCGATCAACCACAACATCCTGGTAGAATTTCACAGGATCATACAGGAGTCCGTCACCAACATCCTTAAACATGCTGAAGCCACTTTTATCGAAGTAATTCTGACCATCAGAGAAGATGAAATCAATCTGATGATCGAAGATGATGGCAAAGGTTTTGATACGGAAAAAACCAGCTACGGACTTGGAATCAATAGCATAGAGTCAAGAGTTCGTGTTTTGAATGGAAACATGCACATTGACTCGAGACCGGGTAGAGGTACAGCAATTGACATCACTGTACCCAATGTCTAATTAATCTTGAAGCTGAAGCTCGATGAAGTTCTTGTAAGAACCTTGATTCTTGGCTAGAAGCTCTTCATGAGTGCCTGACTCAACTATCTCACCTTTATCCAAAACATAGATACAGTCTACCGAGCGGATCGTTGCTAGTCTGTGAGCAATGATAATTGTAGTACGGCCTTCCATCAACTGATTCAATGCCTGCTGAACCAGGTGCTCAGACTCAGCATCGAGTGAGCTGGTGGCTTCATCCAAAATCAAAATATCCGGATCTTTCAATACCGCTCTGGCGATCGCGATACGCTGACGCTGACCACCACTCAATTTAATTCCACGCTCTCCAACGGTCGTTTCAAACTTGTCTGGAAATTTCTGAATGAAGTCCAATGCATTGGCTTTTTTAGCAGCCTCTACCACTTCTTCGTGGGTAGCATCTGGCTTACCGTATTTGATATTTTCTTCGATAGATCCACCAAACAGAATCACTTCCTGTGGAACAATACCGATGTGAGATCTTAGAGATTGTACATCCAACTGTGAGATGTCCTGACCACCAATGGTGATGGAACCTCCATCTACCGGATAGAATTTCATTAACAACTGCACAATGGTAGACTTACCGGCTCCACTATGTCCAACCAAGGCGATTTTCTGTCCTTTCGGAATGGTAAGATCAATGTTATTCAGAACCTGTACTTCCGGACGAGTTGGATAACTAAACTGAATGCCAGAGAAACTAATATCTCCTTCCAGGCCAGCAGTCTTAGCAGCTTTTGATTCTTCCCACTCAGGCAGCTCTTCCTGAATTTCCAGAATTCGCTCAGCTGCACCTACAGCTTTGGCTACTTGTCCAAACAAATCACCAAGCCCCGCGATGGATGCTCCAATGAATGTGGTATACAATATGAATTGGATCAAGTCCCCTACGGTCATTTCTCCTGATTGCACGAGCTTAGCGCCATACCAAAGGATGGCTACAATCCCACCGAAAATCATGAAGATAATGAAGGAAATGAATGCGCCTCGCCAGTTAGCTACTTTCAAAGCAGTCTTCACCACTGATCGCATTTTGGTACCATACCGTAGCATTTCGAATGCCTCAGAAGTATATGACTTCACCGCATGAATGCTTTGCATGGTTTCCTCTACAATAACATTCGCATCTGCTAATTCTTCCTGCGTTTGCTTAGACAGCTTACGGATAAACTTCCCAAAAAAGAATGCAGAAACAATGATCACTGGGAATGTCGCTAGCATAAATACACTCAACGCCGGCGTAAGGAAGAAAATCAATCCAATACCCGTAATCAGGATGATGAATTGGCGAATTAGCTCAGCTAAAGTTGTTGAGAATGTGCTCTGAAGTGTAGAAACATCATTGGAGATTCTACTGATTAGATCTCCAGTTCGGTGTTTATCAAAAAAGGTGATTGGTAAAGCAATCATTCGCTCATACAGCTCAATACGAATGTTGGCCATGGCATTTTCTGTCACTTTCGCGAACAATACCACTCTGAAGAACGAAACAACACTTTGGAAAAACAGTACTCCTAATAAAATCAGGGCTGCAGTACCAATATTATCAGCAAACCAGTTGCCATTTCCTGAAGCAAGATCCACAAGCTTTCCCGATACATAGGGGAACACCATAAAAATAGAACTGGAGACAACTAAAAGAATTAATCCAATAATGAAAGGCACTTTGTATGGCCACATGTATTGGAAGATCCCCATCAGGTTCTTGAACCCGTCTTTGCTTATTTTTTTCCGCTGCTCTTTACCGCTCATTGCACTCTAATTGACCCGGAGATAACATAATCTTCTTTATCCTGAAGGATCATCTTCTGTTCTCCATCTATTTGATAGAAGCTTAGAAGACCGTCTTTGAACTCCAGGGTCAGCTTTCTCTCGTTGGAATAAATATATTTTGATTCTTGTAGCAGTGATTCTACACGAACCAGCTCTCCCTCCCTATAAAAGAGGTCAAACTTCTTTACAGCCACATCCTCGTCAGACGATTGATAGCTCGTAATATTTTCTTTTTGTTGCTGATCGAACAAACCCACAAAAAATGGCCTGTTCAAATTGAAATCTCTAATAATCGAAAACTCCTTTTCCCATACAGTAGTATCAGGTTCCAATGTCTGGCTTTCTTCTTCACCATTCATCTGAACAACCTTTACCACCTCCGCACCGCGATCAGTCAATGTATATTTCTGCTCGTCAAGAAGCGAGTCCAGATCAAAATACACATGGATCTCACGGGTGGATTGTTTGTTTTCTTTACAGGCACTGCCAAATACCAGCAGTGCCATGATTATAAGAGAATATTTCATATTTAGAATAACTCATCACCGGTCATTTCTTCCGGCTTAGGTACTCCCATTAGTTTCAAAATAGTTGGAGCAAGATCTCCTAGCTTACCAGACTTCCAGTCTCCTTTGTACTCATCATCTACTAGAATACAAGGAACAAGGTTCGTTGTGTGTGCTGTGTTTGGAGATCCATCAGGATTTACCATGATGTCAGAGTTACCATGATCAGCAATAATGATACTGCTGTAGCCATGAGCCAAAGCTGTTTCCACAACCTCTTTTGCACATCCATCTACGGTTTCACAAGCTTTCACTGCTGCTTCGAATACTCCAGTGTGACCTACCATGTCTGGGTTAGCAAAGTTGAGACATACGAAATCAACTTCTTCTTTCTCTAACTCAGGAATGATTTTGTCTTTGATGTCATTGGCACTCATCTCTGGCTGCAAGTCGTAAGTAGCCACTTTAGGAGACGGACACATCAGACGAGTTTCTCCTTCAAATTCAGTCTCTCTTCCTCCAGAGAAGAAGAATGTAACGTGTGGGTATTTTTCTGTTTCAGCGATACGGATTTGCTTCTTGCCATTGTTCGCCAATACTTCACCCAAAGTCATTTTCAAGTTGTCCTTATCGAACACCACTTTCACATCTTTGAAGGTATCATCGTAGTTGGTCATGGTCAGGTAGTACAGATCCAATTTCTTCATATCGTGATCTGGGAAATCCTCTTGTGTCAACACTTGAGTGATTTCTCTACCTCTATCCGTACGGAAGTTGAAGCACATTACCACATCGCCTTCTTCAATTTTCGCTACTGGCTCACCGCCTTTCGTGTGGATAATTGGCTTAATGAATTCATCCGTCACGTTTTCATCATATGATGACTGTATTGCCGCAACCAGATCTTCTGTTTCTACTTCACCTGTAGCATTTACCATCGCATCGTACGCAAGCTTCACTCGTTCCCAACGCTTATCGCGATCCATTGCATAGTATCTACCAGTGATAGATGCAATCTGACCTGTAGTTTCTGCCATGTGGTCTTCTACTTCTTTGATGAAGCCTTTACCACTTTTCGGATCACAATCTCTACCATCTGTGAATGCATGAACAAATACATTGTCCACCTCATTAGCCTTAGCTGCAGAGAGTAATCCTTTTAAATGCTTTACGTGTGAGTGAACACCACCATCAGACACCAATCCGATGAAGTGAACATTCTTATTGTTCTTTTTCGCGTAATCAAATGCAGCAACCAACTCTTGCTCTTTTGCCAATGAACCATCAGCAGCAGCATTGTTGATTTTTACCAGATCCTGATAGACCACTCTACCAGCACCAATGTTCATGTGACCCACTTCGGAGTTACCCATCTGACCTTCTGGCAGACCTACTGCCAATCCTGATGCTTCAAGGGTGCTATTTGGGTATTTTCCATAAAGACTGTCTACGAATGGAGTGTTGGCTTTATCAATTGCAGAAACGTTTTTGTCTGTAGCAATTCCCCATCCATCCAATATGATGAGTATGACTTTCTTATTCATGTCTATTGTAGTTTAAAACCTGTTCAACGAGTAAAATGTGATGATTAGGATTTTATGCTGTTTCTTGCGGCAAATATAGCATCCTCTAGTAAGGGAATTATAAGAAAATCTGGTTTATCAATAGAGGAAACTATTTTGGCATAATTTTCGATAACTTTATAGCATGATCAAAGTATCGCTCATTTCGATTACACTACTTTTTAATATCTGGAACATCCAGCAGGATGCTGTATTGGTGAATATCAGTACAGCGATGAAAGCTGGTAGTTCTAAAGAGTTAATCAAATACTGCAATTCCAATCTGGAAATCAAAATGGACGGTCAAACTTCCAATTACAGCATTGCCCAAGCGGAAGTAGTATTGAAAGACTTTTTCCTTAAAAACCCACCGAAAGGATTTACCTACATTCATCAAGGAACGTCACCTGAAGGCATGAAATACACCATTGGGTCCTACACCATCGATGGTGGTAAATACCGCGTAGTTATGCTGATCAAAAAGGTAAAAGAAGATTTCAAAATCGATACCATCAACTTCACCAAAGAATAGTACGGTGTATATAGGCCCAGAAATGGGATTCTTTTCTAATTTTGCGGTCTTATGACCAAACCGTATCTCACCGAGCAGAATATTCGCTACTTTATCAAGACAGCTTTAGCTGAAGATATAGGCGATGGCGATCATAGCTCACTTGGCAGCATTCCCGCTGATCAGGTAAGTGAGGCACGACTCATCATCAAAGATCAAGGCATCATTGCTGGTCTTACGCTTGCAGAACGCATCTTTCACTATGTAGATAAAAATATCCAGATTGAGTTTTTCAAAAAAGATGGTGATTTTGTTAATAATGGAGATATCGGGTTTATTGTAAAAGGTAATGCACAAGCGATATTAAGTTCTGAGCGATTAGTTCTGAACTGCTTGCAACGAATGAGTGCTATTGCTACTTACACCAACAGCATCACCAGGTTGATCAAAGGTTCTAAGGCGAGACTACTCGACACGAGAAAGACTACACCAAATTTCAGACTACCTGAAAAATGGGCTGTGGCTATTGGTGGTGGAGTCAATCACCGATTTGGTCTATATGATATGGTCATGCTGAAGGACAACCACGTGGACTATGCAGGAGGTATTGAAAATGCCATTCTATCCACAGTGGAGTATCTCAAAAAGAATAACCTCGATCTGAAGATTGAAGTAGAGGTTCGCAACCTTAGGGAGCTACAGCAAGTAATAGATACGGGTCATGTATACCGTGTGCTACTAGACAACATGTTGCCATCCGATTTGAGAGAATCCGTAAAAATGGTAGCTGGTCGAATGCAGACCGAAGCTAGCGGCGGCATTACAGAATTGAATATTGGGGAGATTGCGGAGACTGGAGTGGATTTCATT
>CAXEKM010000614.1:0-3608 GCA_963996645.1 uncultured Marinoscillum sp. | reverse complement strand
TGGCAGACGGCCGTCCAGATGGTTTGGCCACAGGTGTGGAATGGAAGACTCCACCTCTTTGGGGATTAGGACTCATTCATGTGGTGAATGGGCACACCTATTTGCTACATGATGGACGTGCAAGAAATATTGAAGAAGCCATTTTATGGCATGGTGGTGAAGCAGCCGCTAGTCAGCAAGCTTTTAAAGAATTAGAGCAATCGGAACGAGAAGCATTGATAAAATTCATTGAATCATTATGAGAAATTTGGGGATAATCGGCGTAGGAATCATGCTTACTTTATTGGTGAGTTGTGGATCTGAGCCAAATGGAATGGAAGACAATTTTGATCGAAGTAAGATTCTAAACAATGTTACTGACAACATCATATTGCCTGCATGGAGTGATTTAGTTGACCACACTGTTGATCTTCAATCGAAGTTTGAGGCATTTGAAGTATCTTCTGATGAAACCACGCTGACAGCTTTGAAATCTTCCTGGTTACAGGCCAGATTAAGTTGGAAAGCTTGTGAGCCTTTTAAGTTTGGACCTTTGGAATCCAGAGGATTGGAGAACGCGGTGGACTTGTGGCCGGTAAGCACTTCAGGAATAGAAACAGCCATTTCTAATTACAATGGTTCGGACAGCTACCTTACTCAAATTGGTAGCGACCGAAAAGGCTTTGGTTCTATAGAATATTTACTTTTTGCTACTTCCGATGCAGAAACGTTAACAGCTATGGCTGATGCGAATCGCAAAGCATATCTCGGTTTGTTGATTGATGAGCTGGCTGGGGTTGCTGCAACGATCCAATCGGACTGGACAGGAGGCTATGCGGATGAATTTCGGTCTGATTTGGGCAATGACGCAGGTGCAAGCACTACGTTGATGGCCAATGAGCTGATCTATCACGTGGAGGTGACTAAAAACTACCGCTTGGAAACTCCTCTTGGCATAAGATCTGGTTCTGACGTCCCGCTTCTAGAAACCCTGGAATCGTATTATGCTCATGAATCCAAAGCCTTAATTGGTGCTAGCTTAGACATCACCCTTTCCATCTTTACTGGTGATCAGGGAAGTGGATTTGACGATTACTTGGATGAATTGAATATCGATGATGGTGAGGGAAAAGCGCTTTCTGAAGTAATAGTTGAGCAAATCCAATTGTGCCAAAGTGATCTGGCTGCCATCAATGGAACTTTGGCTGAAGCTCTAGAATCGGATAAAACAGCAGTTGAAAAGCTGTATGTAGACTTGAAGGAACTGACTTTATTAATCAAAACAGACATGATGTCCCAACTTGGGTTGTTGGTGGTATTCAGTGATAACGACGGTGACTAATCTCGGTACCATATCGAACCATTTGAAGCGAGAAGTTTCCAATGCCCCACTGGTTCTTTTTAGAATCGCGTTTGGGGTATTGATGACGGCCAGTGTGATCCGATTCATGTTGAATGGCTGGGTGGAAGAATTTTATCTAAAACCGACTTTTCACTTTACCTACTATGGTTTCGAATGGGTACAACCGTTGCCAGAATGGGCAATGTATGGCCTTTTTGGAACGATGTTAATTTCGTCTGTTCTCATCGCCATAGGGGCATTTTACCGATTATCCATTAGCTTATTCTTCCTGACATTCACCTACGTTGAGTTGATTGATAAGACTTACTACCTCAATCATTACTATTTCGTGAGCCTGATGGCTTTCATTCTGATTTGGCTTCCAGCTGCAAGAAGATTTAGTGTTGATGCTATGCGGAAACCAAATAGCCGTGTCAATTCGTGTCAGTTTTATGAAATAGCGATCATTAGACTACAGGTTGGTATCGTGTATTTCTTTGCTGGTGTAGCTAAGCTCAATTCGGATTGGCTATTCAAGGCCATGCCGTTAAAAATCTGGTTGCCAGCCAACAGTCATTTACCAGTGATCGGGTCTTTACTCACTAAAACATGGGTGGCCTATTTCTTCTCCTGGTTCGGAGCGCTATATGATTTGACAGTGCCGTTTTTCCTATCCATGAAACGTACCCGATGGGTTGCCTACCTGTCAGTGATTAGTTTCCATTTGTTAACCGCATTTCTCTTCCCAATAGGTGTATTCCCATATGTAATGATTTTGAGTGCGATTATATTCTTCCCTTCAGAATTGCAGGAAAAATGGCTTCAGAAATTGGAGCGTTGGATGTCCATTTCACCCTCATTTAATGGTTCTGGTTCATACCTAAATAATTGGAAATTCGGTGTTTTTACTGCTTTCATCTTATTGCAGTTGGCAATGCCGTGGAGGTATTTGATGTATCCTGGATCATTGTTTTGGCATGAGCAGGGGTATCGCTTTTCGTGGCGAGTGATGCTGATGGAGAAAATGGGTCAGGCGACATTTGTGGTACAGGATGGAGGTCAAAAAGTCATCGTTGATAACAGGAAACATTTGACTCCATTGCAAGAGAAAATGATGGCTACACAGCCTGATATGATTTTGCAATACGCTCATTATCTCGAAGGAGTTTATGAGCTACAAGGATTTAATAATCCACAGGTTGCTACAGAAGCTTATGTGACATTGAATGGCCGTAGAAGTAAGCAGTTTATTGATGAGCAAGTGGATTTGACGGAGATAGAAGATAGTTGGAAGCATAAAAGCTGGGTGTTGAGTTATGAATAGGTGGATAGGCTTTTTGTTGGTTTGGTTGATGGCATTTGCATCCTTCGGACAGCAAGTGAGTGGCAAAGTGCAGGATGAAAACGGTCAACCTCTTGAGGCGATGATTTTCATTGATGGGACGGCCTCCAAAACAGAGACAGATGCCAACGGTACTTTTCGAATTTCAGGATTCAAGCCTGGCACGTACAAGGTAGTTTCATTCGTTCCGGGATATGAGACCAATTTCAGGGAGTTGACATTTGCCCAAGGGGAGAAAGTCACAGTCAATTTCCAAATGCAGGAATTGAATACGGAGTTGGATGAGGTTACCATTGCTGATACTCGATCAGAAGATTTAGGAATTGGTTGGTTACAATCTGTTTCAGGTTCTGCCATTTATGAGTCCAAGAAAACGGAGCTCATCGACATCAATAAACTGATCGGAAACAAAGCGGCAAATGTTGGTCGTCAGGTATATTCCAGGGTCCCGGGACTTAATATCTGGGAAAATGATGGAGCTGGAATCAATTTGGGTATTGGAGGTCGTGGACTGAATCCCAATAGAACTTCCAATTTCAATGTCCGTCAGAACGGGTATGATATTTCAGCAGATGCACTCGGCTATCCAGAGAGTTACTACACACCTCCAGTGCAGGCGTTGGATCGAATAGAATTGGTACGTGGAGCGGCTGGATTGCAGTATGGGACTCAGTTTGGTGGGATGCTTAATTTCGAATTCAAAAAAGAACCAACAGACAAGAAACTTGCAGTTGAATCTACTCAGACTTTGGGTTCTTTTGGACTCTTCAATTCCTTTAACAGTGTTGGAGGAACAGTTGGAAAAGTCAATTATTACGGATTTTATCAATTCAAAACCAGTGATGGCTGGAGAGCTAATTCGCATCAGGATCAACACAATTTGTTTGGTTCGGTGACTTACAATCTCTCCTCTTTCCTCAATGTGAAACTTGA
Organism: uncultured Marinoscillum sp.; assembly: GCA_963996645.1. Lineage (GTDB taxonomy): Bacteria > Bacteroidota > Bacteroidia > Cytophagales > Cyclobacteriaceae > Marinoscillum. The sequence continues at coordinate 12 of CAXEKM010000614.1, read as the reverse complement.
GCACACACACAT
>CAXEKM010000613.1:0-2969 GCA_963996645.1 uncultured Marinoscillum sp. | reverse complement strand
TCAGCAAGTAGTCCACCAGTGAATGTTTCAAAAGCAGTCAATTCATGGCCTTCAGACTTTATGCGATCCAACACTTTCATGGCAGACATGTGATCAATACCCGGATCCAATCCGAGTTCCATGATGCACTGCTTGCCTTTTTCGCTAAACTGATCTGAGAGTGCTTTAATGTCGTCAGATACATACGATGCGGTAAGCATGTCTCGGCCTACTTCTACACATATCTTGGCAACGTAAATATGCAGACTTGCTGGAATCATGCTGATTACCAGATCTGCTTTTTCTATTTCAGCTTTGGACTGCACATGATTCATAATGTCAAATGCAATCACCTCTGCTTCAGGAAATTTCTTTTGGGCAAGAGCAGTATCCTGCTCTCCGATGATGACTTTCCAGTCATTTTCAGAGGCATGCTCCAGTAGATAATTGATCAATGAGGTAGAGGAGCGTCCTGCTCCTAAGATCAAAACGTGCTTCATAAAGGTTTTCTAGATGTTTGGGTAATGTTGTTGCCGCAAACCTAATTGAAGCATTGACGATTGCAAGGGGCTGCTTAGCTTTTCTTATTTACCATCGTTGCAGATGCCTGGGCAGATGGGAAGACAAGCATATCGGCAATGTTGACATGGGCGGGTCGAGATAGAATGAATTCTATAGTTTCAGCGATATCTACAGCCCGTAACGCATCAAATCCCTGGTACACTTTGTCTGCTTTTTCTTTGTCTCCTTTAAATCTTACTTCAGAAAATTCTGTTTGCACGAGACCAGGCTTGATTTCGCTTACTTTAATGTTGTGAGGATTAAGATCCAGGCGCATGCCTTGTGAAATGGCATTTACTCCAAATTTTGATGCATTGTACACATTGCCATTTGGATAAGCTTCTATTCCGGCTACAGAACCGATATTGATGATGTGTCCTTTTTTACGTGATACCATTCCAGGAATGATGGCCTTGCTTACATAAAGAAGTCCTTTCACGTTGATGTCAATCATCGCGTCCCAATCATCTACGCTACCATCTTGAATCGGAGCTAATCCGTGTGCATTGCCAGCATTATTGACAAGCACATCAATTTCTTGCCATTCTACTGGTAAGCTTTCAATTGCTTGATTAACAGCTTCACGATCACGAACATCAAAATTCAATGTGATGACTTCCGTATCTAATTCATTTTTTACCTGATCAAGTCGTTCACTTCTACGACCAGTAATGATCAATCGGTATTTTGGTGCTAATATTCTTGCTGTTGCTTCTCCTATTCCACTAGTAGCTCCGGTAATTAGCGCGATTGGTTTCATTTCTTTTTTCTATTTCTCAAGTAGGATGGACCACCTTCAAATGTGATGTAGAAGGTGATGTTCTGATAGGTCAATTTTTTGAGTGCTACATCATAGGAGTTTGGTTCTCCTGAAGTGAGCATATTTCTGAATCCCCAGGAGTAGCGCACCTCAGGGGAAAATTTGAATAATGGGAAATACAAATCAAATCCTACTCCGGCATCAATAGCCATATTAATATCTCTGAGTCGTAACCTTTCTCTGGTATCTAGCTCATCTCCTTTACCTGATGCTTCAATAGAAGGGCTAAACCCTCCGGTTACGTACATGGCGACATTGCCTCGTCTGGCGGATTTATACTTCAACATGAGTGGCAACTCCACCATGGTCGCATCTTTAAGCTCTGTTATCGAAGTTCGATCACGGAAACGATAAGTGAGGTTTTGCTCATAAAAACCTACAGTCGGCAGTACTCTGAAACTCAAATAGTTTAAAAGAGCCATGTCTACCACGAAGCCTACTTTCCATCCGGGAAGTGCTCCAGGAACTATAGAATGAAGAGTGTCAAGTTCTTCGGAAGTGTAAGCATCTGAATATTGAATTCGGTATTTAGATTCGTGAATTCCTATTAAGAAACCATAGTGAATCCATTCCTGGTCATAATCCAGTAGGTTTTCAGCTACATTGTTTTGAGCTTTGGCAGGAGTTGCTAGAATGAATAGTAATCCAAGGACAACTACTTGGTGCCAACGTATATGGAACTTATTCCTAGAGTTAATGGCTTGCATTTAGTTTCTTTAAAACCAACCTTATCTAAAATTTGTAAGAAATTCTTTCCATCTGGAAACTCCCGTACTGATTCAGGTAAGTAGGTATAAGCAGCTTGGTCTTTTGATATTGTATTGCCTATTTTAGGTAAAATCCACTTAAAATAAAAACTGTATAGCTGCTTGAAAGGGAATGTTTTCGGCTTAGAAAACTCTAAAATCACAGTTTTTCCACCAGGTTTCAATACACGATGCATGTCCGACAGTCCCTTTTCCAGGTTTTCAAAATTTCGTACCCCAAAGGAAACGATCACTGCATCGAACTTATTGTCTTCAAATTGAAGTTGCTCAGAGTCACCAGAGAGTAATTCGATCTTATCAGAAAGACCTTTTTTCTTCATTTTTTCTCTGCCCACAGAAAGCATTCCTTCGGAGATGTCAACTCCTGTTACTTTATCTGGGTTCAAGGCAAGTGCTTCAATAGCAAAATCACCTGTTCCTGTAGCAATATCAAGGATTTGCTTAGGTTGATCCTTCTTGAGCATCTTGATCGCTTTTTTTCTCCAGGTGATATCAATCCCCATGCTTAAGAAGTGATTTAGGAAATCATATTTCCCGCTGATGCTATCAAACATGCTGGCAACCTGTTCTTTCTTGCTGCCCTGCTTATCTTTGTAAGGTACTACCGTCATAATTGTTTGCAATATTAACCCATTAACAGCGCGTTTTCCTTTATTGTTAAAAAATATTCCATGAACCCAATCAAATCTGCGGAGTTTGTAAAAAGTAGTTCGAGAGTAGAGGAGTGTCCTTCGCCGGATAGACAGGAATATGCTTTCATCGGACGGTCCAATGTAGGTAAGTCCTCATTGATCAATCTACTCACCAATAATGGTAAACTGGCGAAAGTGTCTTCCAGGCCT
>CAXEKM010000612.1:0-4528 GCA_963996645.1 uncultured Marinoscillum sp. | reverse complement strand
GCAGTTTACGGATGCAATGTTTTGCTTTCTAAAATGGATCAGATCGAGTGGGGAACAGAAGAAAATCTTCGTCCGATCTATGAAGCAGAAACACGATTTATCAGAGCTTATCTATACTTTGACATGGTTCGACTTTGGGGTAATATTCCATTGTTGACCGAAGCGTCTACTGAGAATTTACCACAGTCAGATCCTACAGCAGTATATCAATTGATCGCTGAAGACTTGGTATTTGCTGCACAAAATTTAGAGAGCACACCATACACTTCTCAAGCCCAGGCAACTTATGGTAGAGTAACCAAATGGGCAGCTGAGGCTTTAATTGGTCGCGTGTATCTGTATTACACAGGTTACTATGGTCAGTCAGATTTAGCTGGAGTTGTCAGTCAGTCAGATGCGTTGGCTTATTTGGAAGATGTGATTAGCAATGGTGGTTTTGGCCTTGTTGAAAACTTTGCCAATCTATGGCCAGCAGCTTCAGGTACTGATTACGCTGGTGAGGACAATCAGGAGACAGTTTTTGCTATCAAATACACGTATACAAGTGATTACAACGGCAATACGGATGGTAACCACTGGTTGGTAATGTTTGGAATGCGTGAGCAATCATTCTTCCCATACGGCAATGGCTGGGGTGGAGGAACCGTAAATCCTAAGCTTTGGAATGCCTATGCTGATGAAGATAGTCGCAAAGTGGCATCTATCATTTCTGTGGACGATGAAGGATTTGATTTTGATGTAGATCGTCAAAGAGAATACACTGGTTATTACAACAAGAAATATACGCCTATGTCTGATGAAGCTGGTAACAGTGTGGCTGTAGAGCTTGGTGGTACCAACTTCATGATTGGTCAGTTCCAGGACTATGTGTCTATTCGTTATGCGGATGTGTTGTTGATGGCTGCTGAGCTAGGTAGTGCCAACGCGCAATCATACTTCGATATGGTTCGTCAGCGTGCATTAGGAGATGCCTTTACTGCACTTTCTCCAACAAAAGCGAACATCATGCAAGAGCGCTATCTGGAGTTTGCTTTGGAGGGATTGCGTTACTATGACTTGCTTCGTCAAGGATTGGATGTAACTGCAGCAGCAATCGCTGAAGAAACAACATTATTAAGTGCTGGAGCTACCGAGACGAAAACTATCTCTTCAGCAGACTTTATGGAAACACAAGGTCTTCAGCAGATTCCCAATACTCAGATTACATTATCCAGTGGCATGCTTAAGCAAAATGCAGGCTGGTAATCAAAGACACATAAAAGCATTGACATGAAAAAAATATTTAACATACTTTCATTAACGCTGGCGGCTGTCTTGATCATGACTGGCTGTCAAATGGATGAGCCTGAACTGGAGTCATTGCTCCAATCTTCAGCACTGCAATTTGAAGTGACACAAAATCCAGATGATCCTAACATGGTGATTTTGGAAAGTTTAACTCCCGATGTGATCCCGATGTGGGTGACTCCAATGGGAAGATCTACCAAAGTGAAAGATACGGTTCGTTTGCCTTTTGCAGGTACATACCAATTCGTATACAATGTATCAGCTGGAGGAGGATTTGTTTCTGGTGATACCACCACTTTGGAGATCACTACTATGAATTTGTCTTACGTGGATGATCCTCTTTGGAATACTTTGACTGGTGGAGTTGGTAATTCAAAAACATGGGTTTTGGATCTTGACGCTGATGGTACATCGAAATATTTCCTAGGACCAATGTACTTCTACGGAACGAATAACGGTTGGCAAGGTGAATGTTTAGTTGACGGTGGTGACTGTTGGAACTGGAATCCTGATTGGCCGGGTAACCAATGGGTTGCTGATGTAGGAAACTATGGTGAGATGACTTTTAGTTTAGATGGCGGTGCGTTCCTTACGGCTAGTCATGAGATGATTGGTTCAAGAGGTGATGAGAGCGGTACATTCTTCTTGGATGTTAACAACTATACGCTTTCTAGTACCGACGCTACAGCGCTTCATAGTCCTAATTATGAAGACTGTGTAGAGAACTGGGGTAGTGCACGTGTTTTCAGCTTAACTGAAGATTACATGCAGCTTGGATTCTTGAGAAAGACATCTTGTGATGGTGCTGCCATGTTGGTATTCAACTATATCAGTAAAGAGTATAGTGATAACTGGGTACCTGCAGATACTCCAGATCCTGTGCCTCCTTATGATGGAGATGGTAATGGCGACTTAACGACCAATACATCTACCTCTAAAACATGGTCAGTGGATATTGCCTATCCATATAACTGGCATGACCTGGGTGGCGTAGCATTGAATGACGTAGCTACTTACGGTACTGATCCAGAAGGCTTTGCTTTTACCTCTTGGGCACCTCCATATGATGCAGATGCATTTAGCGCGGTATCAATGTCATTGACCAAAACGGGAGATGCTGAAGGTACTTATGCAATTACTACAGCTACCGATTCTTATGAAGGTACTTATACGGTTAATGAAAACAATGAAATCGACTTTGGTCAATCTATTACATTCTTCTCAGGAGTAGGTGGTTGGTTGACATTTGCTACTACAGCAGAGAATACCTTGAGAATCCTCATGGCAGAGGAGACTGCTGGTGCCGTAACGGGTATCTGGCTAGGTCAGAAATCAGCGGACAAACCAGAGTATCTATCCATCCACTTGAAAGCAACAGGTGGTGGCGGAAGTTCAGATCCTGAAGATGCCTTGAAAGACATTTTGTTAGCTAACCCATGGAAATTGGATAGTGACAGAACCTACGACGTAGCTACTTCATGGGGAGCAGAACAAGGGCCAGTGATCTTTTCAGACTTTGCAAGCTGGTCATGGAATCCACTTCCTGGAGAGCATTATGCGGCTGGTGAAGCTGATGTAGACTATGGAAGTATGACTTTCCTTGAGAATGGAACGGTTGAAATTCAGCAACATAAGCGAGTGTATACCTACGAAGAAGGTGGAGAGACGCTAGTTCGTAATGGCATGCCTGCCGATGGTGATGTTTTGGCTACTGACGAAGTAGTCACATTGACAGGTATTTGGGCATTGGATGTAGACAATAACAAACTGCGAATTTCTGTTCCGATGCTGCACCCTTGGACCTGCGATTATGCAGTAGCTGATTGGGGTGATTTGACCATCCAAAGAGCAGAAGACGGAGTGCTTATCTTGAAAGTATTGCGTGATGCCGTATTATCCGGCGAAGACGAGTTTCTAATGGCATATGTGTTTGTGCCAGGTGAATAATTAATAAGCAGATTATGGAAGCCAGGGTCAGTAAGATGATCCTGGCATTTCATATTAACAGAACTAGCAAAAGGGAATGACCAATCAATTAAAATACGTGCTGCTATCTCTAGTTTTTCTTTTGATCATGCAGATTTCTGCTTGTAACAAAGGAGATGAGCCTACTCCTGATCCAGAAGAAGAGATAGTCCTGACGGTAGACAAGTCTAGTCTATCATTTACTGCCGAAGGTGGTACGGCAGAAATATCTATTACCTGCAATGTCATTTGGAAACTGGAATATGATGCCGAATCCTGGGCAAAACCTTCTTTACAATCCACTAAAGGAAATGCAATTGTTACCATAACAACCACAGTAAACGAAACTACAGCTGAGCGTCAAACAACATTTCAACTAACCGCCACTGACGCTGAGACCATAACTATCACCATTAATCAAGAAGCTGGCGAGGAACCAGTTATTGTTGAAGAACCGGAATTAGAAGATTTTATAGAACCTGATAATACCAACATGCGATCCATTACTTCATTGCAGCTGTCGGAAGAAATGGGTATTGGTTGGAATATGGGCAACTCTATGGAGGCGGTTATTCTCACTGATGATGTGCTATCAGGCAATGAAACCTCCTGGGGCAATGCCATGATCACCAAACAATTGGTTGATTCTATCAAAGAAGCCGGTTTCAATACGGTTAGACTGCCTGTAGCCTGGTCTCATCAATTTGACGATGAGGCAACTTACGATATCAATTACGAATGGAAACTCCGAGTAGAGGAGGTGGTCAATTACATTCTCGACAATGACATGTATGTGATCATGAATATTCATTGGGATGGTGGTTGGTTGGACCATCCTTTCTACGAAAACCAGGATGAACTCAATGAACGTCAAGAAATCATGTGGAAACAGATTGCCAAATTCTTTCGGGATTATGATGATCACTTGCTGTTTGCCGGTACCAATGAGGTACACATTGAGGGTGAATATGGTGAGCCTTCAACTGAAAATGTAGAGGTTCAAAATTCTTTTAATCAGACTTTCGTCAATACGGTGAGAGCAACCGGAGGACGAAATGCCTATCGTCATTTGGTGGTACAGACTTACAATACCAACATCTCCCAGGGGATTAGCTATTTCGAGGTTCCAGAGGATGAAATTGAAGACCGTTTGCATGTAGAAGTGCACTTTTATGATCCATACCAATTCACATTGGATGCCAATTCAGGAGTCTATCTCTGGGGAGAGGCCAATGCAGGCTCTTCAGCGCATTCAGGCTGGGGTGACGAAGATTGG
>CAXEKM010000611.1:0-3827 GCA_963996645.1 uncultured Marinoscillum sp. | reverse complement strand
TGCTCAAACTTTTTACCAATCACAGGCATGATTGTGAACTGACCATAGTCATTCATCCATGGTGATGGCTGATGGGTTTGCTTGAACCCTCTGATTTGATAAGCGTCATAAGTGTACGCCCATCCATTCCCCATTTTACCTGTTTGTGGTGTCCACATGTTCATCCCCCACGGCACACCAATTGCCGGATAGGTATTTCCGTTGGACAAATAAGGTTCAGAGTCTGTACCCATCAACGTGTTCACATAATCCACAGGATCCTGAGATACAGCAGTCAGGGCATACAAAATGATACATACAGATGATAGCGCTAAGCGAAAGGTTGACATAGGTTTGATTTTTCTATAAGTTATTTTCCGACAAGTTCTTCTTCTAGTTCCTCCAGTGATTTTCCTTTGGTCTCTGGCATCATGAAATGAGTGTATAGCAATTGCAACACCATGAAACATCCAAAAAACACAAAGGCAACATATGGTTCGAAAGCATTGATCAATACTGCTCCAAACAATGTAATCAAAGCTGCAAATACCCAGTGAGTACCACTACCCCAGGCCTGTCCATATGCACGCACTCTATTCGGGAAGATCTCAGAGATAAATATCCAGATCACTGATCCCTGACCAATGGCATGTGAAGCAATAAAGGTCAATATGAATACCAATTTGAATAGCGCTTCTGATTCAAAATAAAACCCGTAAGCCACCATGAATAAACTGATGATATATCCAAACGATCCAATGTACATGAGTTGACGTCTACCCAATTTGTCTATAAGCAACATCCCAACGAATGTGAATCCTAAATTGACAATACCGATAGAGATCGAGCTCAGCAAGGAGTCTGACGAACCAAAGCCTGCTTTTTGCAAGATTTCAGGTGCATAGTAAAGGATGAAGTTGATCCCTGACAATTGATTGAAGAAGGCAATTAAGAATGCCAAAATCAATGAACGCTTATATTTTGGAGCGAAGACTGAAGAGGTATCATCCTTGGTGCGGTTGTGATCTTCTTCAATATCTTGAAGCATATGCTTCGCTTGCTCAGGAGACTCTGCCAATTCGTTCAAAACCTTCGTAGCGGAAGCCACATCATTTTGATGAATGATTAACCAACGCGGACTCTTAGGTACACCAATTACCATAATGGTGTATAAAAACGCTGGTATCGCTTCTATTCCAAGCATCCATCTCCAATCATTCTCACCACCTACTCCCTGGAGTAAATAGTTCGAAATGAATGCGATCAGGATACCAAACACCAAATTGAATTGGTAAAGAATACCCAGTCTACCTCTATTATTTGCTGATGAAATCTCTGAGATATACGTCGGAGCGGCAATAGATGAAATACCGACACCTAAACCACCGATGAAACGAAAAAACGAAAATGTATATGGGTCTGGAGCTACTCCGCTACCTACCGCAGATACAAAGTATAGTACCCCAATCCATATCAAAGTAGTCTTACGACCAAGTTTATCCGTTGGAATACCTGCTAATAAAGCGCCAACTACTGTTCCCCATAAGGCCATGGACATAATAAATGTGCCATGAAACCACTCGGAGGTTTGCCATAATTCTTTGATGGGTAGATTCGCCCCCGAAATTACTACCGTATCAAATCCAAACAGAAAACCCGCCAGGGAAGCAGTAATTGAGGCTATTAATAATTTCTTATTCATCAGTGTTGTGTTAGTTGTTTTGCAATAGAAAATGCGAATCGGTTAAGTTAATAACCAATTCGCAATCCGCTATCACAAAAGATTTATGCCCATTATTTGAAAAATTTCACTTGTATTCAAAATTTCGTTAACCTAATTCAATGGAAACATAAATATTCGAGACATGCTTACAAGTTATACCCCGTTGAGCCATCATTTTCGTAATCGAGTTCTAAAATTTATCACATCGAAAAAGGTAATCGGACCTTTATTTTTCTAACATCTTGATAAAATATCCTCCTACCACAGATCGAGCCTGAAACCCAACCTGCTCTGCATCAGGCGTTTCATACCAATCTGACATTGGAACTCTATCTGGTGTAGAAGTCACATAATCATGAACTGGATTGATGAATTTCTGAAACGTTTCTTTGTTATCTGCAAGGGTTGCCGTCCAAACAATCCAGTCAGACTTGGTATAAGTTCTTCTATTGTCCAACGGAAGTCCATAGTCATTCTGAACGGTCAGGTAATAAGGAATTTCTTTTTGCACGATTTGATCAGGGAAGATTTCATAACCTAAAAGTTTATCCCAAACGAGGTTATACTTCTGGCTCCAGGTTCCTTCCTTATCAAATGTCAACTTGTAGTGATCGCCATCAGCAGCCATTTTTTCCCACTCAGTAGCCATCTTGCGAGCTTGCGCTGTGTACTTCTCTGAAATTTCAGGTTTACCAAGCATCTCTGCCAATTTACCATAGCTGGCAATTCCCATAATGGCCTTAACTGAAAGATTCGCATTATGTGCAAAGTGACCAGCAAAATCATCTGTACATAATTGATTTTCCGGATCAAGACCATTTTCCAACAGGTAGTTAGCCCATACGGTAAGTACTTCCCAGTGATCTTTCGCATAGTTGGCATTGCCTTCCATTTCCGCAATGGCGGCTGTCAGAATAATCATGTTACCACTTTCTTCTACAGGCATATCTCCACCATAAGTCTGACCATTAGCCAATGGATATGTTCCTACATCATGCGCAGCAAAAGGCTTGGTCCATTTTCCGCTCTCTGAATAGTAGAAAATAGGATTCAACATTCCTTTTAATAAATCCGGATTGTATTTCAAGAATAAAGGAGCAGAAGGATAAGTAACGTCTACAGTTCCTATTGATCCATTACTGAAGTTCTCTTTAGATAAGAACAAGATATTGCCATCGTTATCCTTAGTCAGTTTGTGCGCTGCGATTGACTGACGATACGCAAGGACACATAGATCCGCATATGCTTTTCCTCCTGCAGTAATCGCCTCATTCCACATATCATTATCAAAATTGACACACTTACTAATCACTTTATCATGCGATTTTCCAGCATCTTCCAGCTCTTCACTGAAAGTACGTCCATCCTGTGCCCACCAGGCTTTTAAGTTGCTATCAAAGTATTGAATCGAATACAAATCATCGTATCCTAACATAAAGAAACCTGCCCCTTGGTCTACTGAACCTAAATCATCTGAATAAGTCATTACTGGTGTATTGGCTGTGATTTTTGATTTTTGTGTAGACAATCCATTTCCTACTCCACCACTTCTTGCAAATTCACTCTTGCCATCAAAATACTTGCTAATAGCTAGCTGACCATTTGTTTTTGGAGCTCCCGCCAAATAAGCATACCCCCAGTCAATTCTTACATTATCGCCCTTTTTACCAAGGATGTTTTGAGAAGTAGTACCAGTTCTTAAGAATGAAACTTCACCAGCAGAACCAGACTCAACAGACACTTCTTGAGACTCCTCGTTCACGGCAAATTGTGGCGACATTTCGAAGAAAACTTGCACTTCATGTTCTTTACCATCATTTGATGCAATACTATAGTCGATGTAATTGACAGGGCGTGACAATAGATTCAAATCGTCCATTAACAAAGGAGAAGTGAAACTAACATCGAGATTTACTGGCCCAGCATTGAAGCTGTAGATCGTTTGAGTAGCAGAAAGCGAAACCCCTGTCTGCTTAGCCGTTTGAGTGAAAACCTCTTTCAAATCACTTTCGGTATAAATTCCAAAGTCTACATAAGCCCAGCCTTGTCTATCCAAACAGTGTGCAGCAATTACGTTTTTACCACCTTGATTAATTAATGAAGCATCAATTTTCTGAACCACATC
>CAXEKM010000610.1:0-7744 GCA_963996645.1 uncultured Marinoscillum sp. | reverse complement strand
TGCCATATTCCGGTTACAGGTGTATACCAGATTCCAAATGGATCAGACACCTGTTTTCCTCTGGGTTGAGTTCCTTTATCCGATGGATCCCATACACGAACAGTCAATTCTTGCTTTCCCGTAGTATTGAGGAAATCGGTGATATCCATTTCGAAAGCATCGAAGCCTCCCTTATGTGACCCTACTTCTTTGCCATTAACATAGACAACAGCTTCCCAATCAACTGCTCCAAAATTCAGAGTTAGTCGCTCACCATCTTTCAGCTTAGGAGCTTCAAAAGATCGTTTATACCATAGGTGTTTTTCCTCACCAACTAACTTCTTCACTCCACTTAGCTCCGACTCTACAGCGAAAGGCACCGTAATCTTCCCATCAAATTTATTGGGTTGACCTTTGTCTTTTTTGACAATGGCATAATCCCATTGTCCATTCAGACTTTTCCAAAATGTCTCACGTTCCAATTGTGGACGAGGGTATTCAGGCCATGGGTTTGTTAGGTCAACATCCGCAGCCCACTGAGTCTTCATTCCATATTTAAGCACATCTTTTTGTGCCATCACTGATGCACTCAGCACCATCAGCAATATCCATATCGTTGTTTTCAAATTCTGCATTCTTTTCATTTCCATTTAGGGTGCCGGATATACCTCCAGATTATTCGCCATTTCTTCCCATTTCTGTTTCAATTCCTCTACCAATTCAGGGTTTTCACTAGCCACATCGTCAGCTTCTGTTCTATCTATATCAAGGTTGTAGAGTTCCCATTCCGTATTAGGATTAAGCTGTACCAGCTTCCATTTTCCTTTTCTAATTGCCTTGCTATTAAAGTGCTCCCAGAACAAGTATTCATGGTCTTGACGCACATTACCTGTGAGCACTGGGATTAAGGATTTGCCCTGAAGTGGCGTGATTTGTTTTCCGTTAAAACTCTCCGGATAACTAGCACCAGCAGCATCTATACAGGTAGCCATCAAATCCATCACGTGTCCAGGCGTGGTATTGATGGTATTGGAAGCTGCGATGCCTTCTGGCCAATGCACAATCATTGGAGTACAGATTCCACCCTCAAACACTTTAGACTTCCAAAACTTGAAGGGGGTATTCGCGGTATGTGCCCATTGCGGACCAATTCCAGCATGAACTGTCTGTGGCCCTGGTAAGTACTCTTCTTCTTTGCCAACTGGGAAATGGACTTCTTTACCAGATCGGGTACTTCCAGCTCTGTCAAATCCGGGACCGTATTTAGATGGACGTTCATAACTTGCTCCATTATCGGATAAGAAAACAATGATCGTATTATCCAACTCGCCAAGCGCTTCCAACTTATCCAGCACTTTACCAATTCCCTGATCCATTCGATCAACCATAGCTGCATGGACTGCCATGGCACGGCTATCCCAAGTCTTATTTTCATTCTCCGCCCAGTTGATCTCTGGAAACTGCCAGTCAGCCAACGAAGTGGTTGTAGAATCCAGCAGACCCATTTTGGTCATGCGAGCATATCGTTCTTCACGCAAATCCTGCCATCCATTACGGTAACGATCTTCATATTTCGCAATATCCTCTGGTCTCGCATGCAATGGCCAATGTGGAGCAGTCTGAGCCATGTAGATGAAGAACGGTTGATCTGTTTTGGAAAACTGATCAATGTAAGCTACCGTACTATCAGTAATTGCATCTGTGTAGTAGAAGTCATCCGGAACACTTGTGACTGGTTCTTTTCCATTAACCAAACTAAATGGATCAAAGTAATCCACCACACCCCAGATATTGCCATAATACTTATCAAAACCTCGTGCAGTAGGATAAGATGCTGTATCTGAGAAAGGAGCAAAATCGGCCTGATGTGCCAACCATTTCAATTGATCCTCTTTTTCCAGTCTTTCGGTTTCGGAGACATGCCATTTGCCTGTCATACCTGTCTTGTAACCAGCATCTTTCAATACTTCAGCGATAGTGACTGTATTGTCCTTCAAAAATCCACGATAACCTGGCTTTCCAGTATCAAAAGTCATCCGACCTATTCCCGCCTGATGTGGATACAATCCTGTCAATAACGAAGCCCTGGTTGGACAACATCTGGAGGTATTGTAAAACTGGGTAAATCGAATTCCATTATATGCTAATTGATCTATGTTAGGTGTTTGTATTTCACCTCCATAACTTCCCAAATCGGAGAAGCCCAGATCATCTGCCAGAATAATTAAGATATTCGGACGATTATCCGTAGGCCTGCTGTCGGCTTGCTGCTCCGGGGAAGAACAAGCAGCAAGCAATACAGCAATTACCAAAGTTGACTTAGTATGTATTATTGACTTTAACATTGATTGAATTATTTGAAGATATCTTCCCAAACATTGGTCACCCGTAGTCCATCAATGATGTAGCGCCCATCTGCGTTGTTTTCCTGGAAGAGTGTTACTGATCGAATAAAGTATTTGTCTGGTATATTTTCCATGGTGTGAAGAGCATCAGGCTCATTTTCCATGTCTATCGCATCGCCTTCCTCAAATATGAAAATCGAAGCTGTAGATGTTGCCGTAGTTTCTAATTCTGCAGGAATAGCCTGAGTTATGGTATGCTTAAGCACCACCAAATAAGTCTTACCTATTTCTACGTTTTTGTCGGACAATTCATTGAGCGACTCATAGCGAATACCAAAAACCATGTTATCAGGATCAGCATCGTTCGCTTTGTCATTTTGCACAACAAAACCCGAGGACCACCAGGACGCTCCATTCGCTGGATTCCAGCTCGCAAAGATCAATGGACTGTTGTATCCACCTGCTACCACTGGTATATCTTCTGCCTTGAAAAGGAAGGCTGCATAGTAGCTTCCTGCAAAATCAGCACTTTGCTGCGGATCTATATTTCTTTGTAAAAGATTGGTTTGACCACCAGCAACATCTGGATTTCGGTCTATAATCACTGCCTTACCGATTCCAGAATCTGGATATCCTGTAAAAGTCAGGCTTTCATCAGCTAACTCAAGATCCTTGTTAGCTGCCCTCACTTTCAACCACCCTTCAAGCGTTGGATTGGTATCATCTGTGGCTCTGTTGATGGATGGAAGAACATCTTCTTCATAATTAAAATTTTCCTGCAGCAACAACGTAGGTAAGTCATCTGGATTCAAGACTCCAATTCCTTCCAGGCTGACCGTAGGGTTAGTAATTAATCCATCTGTAGTATGGGTGATCACTGCAGTGAATTCAGCAACCTCAGTTGGTTCGAACTTGACATATACATTGAGGATTTCACCCGATAGTTCAGCTGAGGTAAAGCTAATGCTGGAAGCAAAACCTTCAGCCGCAGATTTGGACACCTGAAAGGGCCCTGAAGTAGTGACAGCTACATCACTGGTTAGTTCACTTCCATACAATCCATAGCTTAAGACCTGAGCAGTATTGGTGGTAACTCCTCCAAATTCCAATGAACTTACTTCTGTTGCTAAATCTAAAAAAGTAGGTATCTCACCACCCTCGTCTTCTACACAGGAAGAGATGGTAAAGACTATTGCCAGCACTGCAACTATAAGGCTCAGATACTTACCTTTAACTCGGCCTTTAAAGGCCTTCATTTTGTTGGGGTTGTTGATGATATTGATCATGAAAGTGATTAGAATGATATTTTCATTTTCTTATTTTCCTACTCATCATTTTTGAGATATACTAATGATAGGTCTGAAATCGAAGGTAGTATTATGATATTCACAACGTCTTGAAACATGTTCAATTGACTAGGACAAACGTTCATAAGCTCCCAAATTGAGCTATGAGGACTATTTTCTGAACACTCGTGCTTCCCGGAGGACTAAAAAATCTTTGTCAATAAAAAAGCCGATCAGCTGACCGGCTCGTTATTACTTTTTTGCTTATAATCTGTGGGGCTCTTCCCATACTTTTCCTTGAACGATCGTGTGAAATAGTTGGGATCACCATATCCCACTTTGTAGGCAATTTCAGAAATAGTCAGATCAGATTTCTCGAGATAGTGAGCTGCACGTTGTAATCGAATGGTTTTGACGAACTCACTTGCGCTTAGATTCACCAATTTCTTCAATTTGAGATGAAGCAGTGTTCTGCTTACTCCTGCTTCTTGTGTAAACGTCCCAATGTTGAAGTTAGAGTCTTCCAGATGTTGTTCTACAATATTTTTAAGATTGCTCAGAAACTCCTGATCTCGATTATTCAATGGAATCTCCATGTCTTCTCCCACATTGGCAAACTTCTGGAAATGCTGATGCAACTTTCGCCTCGATTCTAACAAATTTTTCACCCTCAGGTCTACTTCTTGTAGATTAAATGGTTTGGAAATGTACAAATCTGCACCGAGATCCAATCCCTGCATTTTACTTTCCGAACTTCCTTTAGCTGTCAACAGGATTACTGGAATATGGCTTGTTTCTATATGGTCTTTGACTTTCTTACAAAACTCAAAACCGTCCATTTCAGGCATCATCACATCACTAATAATCACATCAGGCAGGCTTTTCTCCAATTTCTTCAATGCTTCCTTACCATTTCCCGCAGTGATCACTTTATAGTATTGATTGAAATGACCACTTAATAACTGAATGATCTCTGGATTGTCCTCCACAATCAGCACCTCGTAATCATTGTCTGGTGCTGGCTTTTCAGAAGAAATCACATCTCTGTTCACCAGTTCATGTTCCATGTCCAGCATTTTATTGCCTTCTATGGATTCGATAATGTTCTGCTTAGGATGCTTTTCTAATGGTATAATAACGGTAACATACGTCCCTCGATGTAGGTTACTTTCCACTTTAATGCTCCCATTCATTAAATCAATCAGACCTTTAACCAGAGCAAGACCAACACCCGACCCACTGGACAAGTTCTTACCTTCTTCCGTTCGGTAAAATGGTGCAAATATTTTATCAACTTCCTCAGGAGCCATACCATGACCAGTATCACTGATGATCATCTCCAGCTGATCAGTGGAAGCTTGTGCATCTGCCGAGAATTTGAGTTCCATATCAATCTTGCCATTTTGATCAGTATGTTTGATTGCGTTGGACAACAGGTTGGTGACTACCTTTTCTACTTTATCTCCATCAAAATACCCGTTGAAAGATGAATGGCTGGATGTGAAATTGCTATCGATACTCTTCTCCAAAAACATTGGCCTAAAAGCATTCAACGTATCCTTTAAGTACAATACCAGATCTCCGTGACTGTAGTGCAGCTTTGCGTGATCGGTTTCAATTTTCCTGAATTCCATCAACTGCTCAATTAAAAACTGTAGCCTGCGTGCATTTCGTTTGATGGATTTATAATCCGTTTCATATTCATCGTTGGGTCGAGAATTGGTCAGAAACTTATCGATTGAAGCAATGATGAGTGTTAATGGCGTCTTGAATTCATGAGAAATATTGGTAAAGAAGTTTAACTTATGTCGATTCACTTCTGTCATCTTTTCTCTTTCCAATCGCTCTATCTGAATAGCCATTTTCTCCCTATTTCGATAGGTCAAGAACATTCTGTAAACCAAAAACAGCCCAACAATCAATAAAATATAAAGTAAAAGTGCCCAATTCGATTTCCAGAAAGGAGGGTGAACAGTGAGTTGGATAGATCGCACTTCATTTGACCAAACACCATCATTATTGGCAGCTTTCACTTTAAACGTATAACTCCCAGGTGACAAGTTGGTGTAGGTTGCGTTCTTCTTATTGCCGACAAAGTTCCAGTCTTCTTCAAATCCTTCGAGGTAATAAGCATAACTGTTATTACCCAAGGAAAAGTAGTTGATAGCCGCAAATTCAAATGTGATGACATTCTGCGAATAATCTAAGGCAATGCTTTCCGTAGAATTAATCGATTGAGACAGAAGTGATTGCTCACCAACAGGTACACTCTTATTGAACAGTTTGAAATCGGACAAATAAATGCTCGGTGGCAAATAGTTAACAATCAAACTATCAGGATGGAAATAGCACAAGCCATTGATAGTTCCGAAATACATATAACCATCCTCATCTTTATAGGCGCTTTTGAAATTGAATTGATTATTCGGAAGGCCATGAGAAATATTGTAATTGGAAAACTGCTCCTTTTCAATATTGAAACGACACAGTCCTTTATTGGTACTTAACCACAATTCTTGTTTACCATCGGTTTGTAATACTCCGTATACATAATTATTAGATAGACCATCCTCTACCGTGTAGTTTCGGAACACTTTGGTTTTTGGATCAAACTTTACCAAACCATAATTCATTGTACCAAACCACATGATGCCATTGGAATCTTCACAAGCACTGATAACTCCTATACTGCCTGGATAATTATCCTCAGGATTGGTGTAGCGATAACTGGATATTGTACCACCTGGGTCCATGTAATAGATGGTATCAGAGAAGTTGACGCAAATCCAAAACCCATTTTGGCTATCCTCAAAAATCTTATAGATGAATCGATTATTGAAATACTCAGGCAAATAAGGTAAATACTGCTTATTATTTGGTTCAAATCGGTTGAGGCCACCCTGTGTTCCAAGCAACAATTGACCATTTTGATCTTCATGAATGGCATACATGAGGTTATTAAGAAACGAGTTACTCGTGTAATGGGTGATCCTCTTGCTCTTGGGATCGTATTTGTTCAAGCCACCTAAAAACGTTCCGATCCAGATCTGACCGTTCTCAGCTTCATAGATGGTATGAACATTATCGACACTTAATCCACCTCCTGAAGGGCTACTTCGGAGGTAATCAAAAGTATTGTTCTTTTTATCCCAAATGGTAATTCCACCATCTTCGGTCCCAATCCAAAAGGAACCATTAGCTACTTTGGTTATCTCACTAACTGCCTTTCCAGACAAGGCTTTCACACCTCCATCAGCTCTTATTTTATTGAACCCTTTGTGTTGCAACCTGGCCATATTTACTCCCCCAAAATAGGTACCAATCCACATGATACCCTCTTTGCTTCTATAAATTGAGTAGATGGCTTTATCACTCAGACTTGTTGCTGGAGTACTAAAATCCTGACGGTAAGTATCAAGATTTCCAGTTTCTGGTGAATAAACCAACAGACCTGATTCGGTGCCTATCCAAATTCTCCCAAAAGAATCACTGGAGATTGAACGAATGATATTGGCTTCAAATGAGTTGAATGCATGTTCAGTAAATACCTGTTTAAATCCAGAAGAAGCTTCATCATACTTAAACAAACCATCTTTACGTGTGCCCAACCAAATTCCTCCTTGCTTGTCTTTGTACAGGCAGCTAAGGTTTTGAGTAAGGTCTAAGTTTTGACCATCTACCGACTCAATAGAGTTAAACTGTCGGATCGTTTCACCGTACTCATTGACCATCCATAGCTGTTGTGGGGAACTGATCAGTAATACCCCTTTTTTATATTCTCTTACATCATTGACATTAGTTCCGGCAATTAATTGTTCCAATTGATTCGACCCAGGACGTTTTACGAATAAACCTCTTGGACTGCCTAGATACAGCGAACTGTCTTCTGCGATCAACAGCTGATTGATATTTCGAACAGGAGTTCCTTCAAAATTGATGGGTTGAAATGCTCCCAGATTATAATCATACCTGGACAGCCCATAAGTGGTACCAACATATAAAAATTGGTGATCCGATGCTAATGCAGTAACATGATTTGACCCTAAGGATAAGGAATCACCTTCTCTGTGATAGAATGATACGATCTCTTCGCTATCAAAACGATTCAACCCTTCTCGGGTACCAAACCATAAG
>CAXEKM010000609.1:0-2776 GCA_963996645.1 uncultured Marinoscillum sp. | reverse complement strand
GTTCCTCATTTTGAAAAGATGCTTTATGACAATGGCCAACTTCTTAGCTTGTTTGCTGATGCCTATAAAGTAACTAAGAGCAATCTATATTTAGAGGTCATCAATGGCACCGTAGATTGGTTATCCAATGAAATGACCGATGCCTCTGGAGGATTTTACAGCGCTTTAGATGCTGACAGTGAAGGTGAAGAAGGCAAGTTTTATGTTTGGACTTTTGACGAGTTCCGTGAAATCGCTGGTCAGGACTTCTCTCTCCTGGCAGAATATTACGATGTAACCAAACAAGGCAATTGGGAAGAAGGTAAGAATGTATTGAGATTGCTGGAATCAAAAGAAGCATTTGCTGAGGACATGGAATTGCCCGTGGCCGAAATTGATAAAATAGTCAATTCATTTAAATCAAAAGCTCTAGAAGTTAGAAATGAACGACCCAGACCAGGGCTTGACTCGAAAATTTTAGCTGGATGGAATGGGCTTATGCTATCAGGACTTTGTAAGGCTTATCAGGCCACAAGCGATGACAACATCAAATCGCTAGCTCAGAATAACGCCCAATTCTTAAAAAATGAGTTAACTGTCAATGGGAAACTCCTTCGTGTAAAAGGTGAATCAATCAATGCGTATTTAGAAGATTATGCAGCTGTTATCCAGGCCTATATTCTTTACTACGAAACCTTCTTTGATGAAGCATATCTTTCGGAAGCGAAGCGATTAGCAGAGCTTTCTATTTCAGACTACTTCGACGAAGAAGAAAAATTATTCTTCTACACAAGTAGTCATGCAGAGGAACTTATTGCTCGTAAAAAAGAGCTATTTGACAATGTAATCCCTGCTTCCAATTCTATGATGGCCGAAAACCTGTACAAACTTGGATTGATGTATGATCATGACACGTTTAAGCAAATAAGTCTGCAAATGGTATTAATGGTCAATAAACTCATCAAACAAGAACCAGAATATTTGGCCAACTGGGCTAAAGTGTCCCTGCAGATATACAGACCAACAGCAGAAGTCCTGTGTGTTGGTGATGACTATCAAAAACAAATGAAAGAGTTGTATACCAACTATTTCGGAAACAGCGTTTTAATGGCTAATGCCGGTAACAGTGACTTATCATTATTTAAATACAAAACTCCTGTTAATCAGCGAACTACTTTCTTCGTCTGCTACAACAAAGTATGTGAGCGACCTGTCCATGAAATTGGTCAAGTAATCGAAAAGGTTCATGAGACAAATTGACAAGTTCATCCATCTTCTATTCACTTTCGGCCAAATTGAGTATTATTATTCAAACAATATCCCTAATTTCATAACTGAATCAAATCACTAACAAGGCCCGATCATGAAGTTATATCACGAGGAGAAAGCATATCTTGCTGAGTTTAAGAGCAAGGTATTGACTGACGCAGAGATCAGTAAAGAAGACCTCTTGGAGATGATTTCTAAATTTGAAGATGTTGTAGAAATGACGAGTGTCACTGTCAAAATCATTGACAGACTGATGAACAACATTGACAAACTTAAACTAGATAGTCAAAAAGAAATCGCCACTCTTAAGAAGGACTAATTAACATTACCCTCTCTGCACAATCTGAATTAGATTTGTGCCCTTGAGATTCCTAGAAGTCATATTGCCTGTCCCGCTCCCGGGCACATTCACCTACAGTTATACTGAAAGTACTTTTTCTGAGCCAAAAATTGGATCTAGAGTTATTGTCCAGTTTGGTAAACGCAAGATTTACACTGGAATCATAGCAGACATTCATGACCAGCCACCTGCTTCCTATGAACCAAAAGAAATCATGGATCTGGTGGATGAGGTTCCGATTGTCACCCACACACAATTACAATTCTTTGATTGGATCAGCAGGTACTACATGTGTACCCTGGGAGAAGTGATGAATGCAGCTCTTCCAGCTGGATTAAAAATCTCAAGTGAATCTTACCTTTCATTAAATCCAGATATCGATCTGGAGGATCTGGATCTAAGTGAAAAGGAAGAAATAGTCATCAGACACTTAATGAGTGGAGATGTAAAGCTCAATGATGTTGGACCCATTCTTGATATCAAATCGCCTTACAATTATGTCAAGAAGCTCAAAGAAAAGAACGTCATCCAGGTATTTGAACAGGTCAAGGACAAATACACACCTAAGAAAGAAACCTGGATTAGGCTCAATGAAGTCTATAACAATGAGGACACCCTGGACCAATTGTGTGAGTCATTAGAAGGCAAACAAAAGCAATTGGACGTTCTTCTCGCCTATTTGAGACTGGTTCCTCTGTTCGAATATCCAAGTAAGAATAAAGATGGAATCTCCAAAAAAGCGCTACTAGCTGAAGATATCAGTGCCTCATCCCTTAAAACGCTTCCCAAAAACGGATTCTTTGAAGAATGGGAAAAAACAATCTCCAGACTTGATGGAATACTCGGTGCGTCTCAGGAAATAGCAATTGATTTATCCGAAGGACAAAGCAAAGCACTTCATGAGATTCTTACTGCTTTCGAGCAAAAGTCAACAGTACTGCTTCATGGAGTTACAGGAAGCGGTAAAACGGAAATCTATATTTCGTTAATTCAGAATGTATTGGCCAATGGTGGGCAGGTGCTCTACCTCCTACCCGAAATCGCACTAACTACTCAAATCATCAAACGTCTCTCCAAAGTGTTTGGTGAAGAGTTCGGTGTATTTCATTCACGATACTCAGATAATGAGCGCGTAGAAGTATGGCAGAAGGTACAGCAAGGCGAATTCAACTTTGTAGTTGGTGTACG
>CAXEKM010000608.1:0-4741 GCA_963996645.1 uncultured Marinoscillum sp. | reverse complement strand
TCAAATTTGAAGATTTTGTTTTAGAAAACTATGATCCAGATCCAGCTATTCGCGCTGTTGTAGCAGTGTAACATAGAATATTTGTCAGATTTTTTCTTCTGAGGTGTAATAAACCCATAAATAACGATACAAATAGGTATCACATTCCCTAAAAATTACGTTAATACCCCTGTAATGTCAGAAAGAAGTAGTGTTTTTGATATGATTGGGCCTGTCATGATAGGTCCTTCGAGCTCACATACCGCCGGTGTAGTGAGGATAGGAAGAGTGGCTCGAAAAATTCTTAAATCAACTCCCCAAAAAGCGATTATCACTTTTTATAACTCCTTTGCACGTACGTATGAAGGACATGGAAGTAATCGTGCTATCCTTGGAGGATTGTTGGATTTTCATACCGATGATGAGCGTATCAAAGATGCTTTGAATCTGGCGGAGCAAGCCGGTCTGGAATATCATTTCAAGTCTGTAGGTAATGCTTCCACTTTGCATCCCAACACGGTGAAAATTGAAATGACTGCTGCAGATGGTACGGAAGCAACGGTAGTTGGAGAAAGTAGAGGCGGAGGAGTCATCAGAATGCGCTCCGTGAATGGGTTTGATACCAATTTTACAGCCAGCTCGCATACCTTGGTGGTATATGCAAATGATCAAATGGGGAGCATCGCATTTATTTCTGATGTTTTATCTCATGATGACTGTAACATTGCGACGATGACAGTGTCTAGAAAGGGTAAGAACGATCTTGCATGTCTTGTTTTTGAGATGGACTCGGGTATTAAACAAATAACTTTAGCATATATAAGCGAACTAAACTGGGTAAGAAACGTACTGTATATCCCAGATATCGATCAATAATTCAATTATGAGAAAACTGAACCTAACCTTACTATTGGTTTTTCTCATTGGTTTTGGGGCAAGTAGTCAGGATTCCTTGCGAATTCTCGATGTACAACAATGCATTGAAATAGCCATTGAGAACAACTTATCAGTCAGAAGAAGCACCTTAGCCAAAGAGCGTGCGAAGATTAACTACAATCAGTCAAGAGCAGAAATGCTTCCTAACTTAAACGTGGGAGGTAACTATGGATCTCAATGGGGTAGATCCATTGACCCGACATCCAATGACTTTATCACTCAGCAAATTACATTTTCGGGATTTAATGGAAGTTCTAGTGTTACACTATTCAACTGGTTTAGAATAGTTAATACAGTAAAGCAAAATAGATATGGTTTAGAATCTGCCGAATATGATGTAGAAAAGGCAGAGAATGATATTTCTATCAACATTGTTACGTTCTATTTGAATGTCATCTTCAATAGAGAGCTAGTTGGAAACGCAGAGTATCAATTGGAGTCTAGTAAAGAACAATTAGAAAGGACCAAGAAATTAGTGGCTGGTGGTGCTTTGCCAAGAACGAATGAGTTGGAGTTGATTTCACAAGTGGCTACCAATGAGGTGAATTTGGTCAATGCCGAAAACAACCTGAATTTGGCTCTTTTGAATTTAAAGCAGGCCATGTTGATACCTGTGTCACAAGAGATAGAATTGATTATTCCTGAGTTGGACTTTGTTCAAGGATCTGACCTGGCTGTATCAGCAGAGGAGGTTTATCTAGCAGCATTGAATGCTATGCCTGAGATTCAGAGTGCTGAGCTTCAGGTAGATCAAGCTGTTATGGGAGTGAAAGTGGCTGAAGCGGGATATGCACCTACATTATCTTTGAGTGGTAGTTTCCGAACCAACTATTCAGATGCCTTCAAGACATTTGTTCTTGATCCAAATGACCCTGGTTCTTTCCAACAAGTTGAAACAGACTATTTATTGGGTGATGGTACACTTGTTTATGAAAATACATTTATTCCAAATGGTACCGTAGAAACAGTTTCTTTTTCTGATCAACTAGATCAAAATTTGAGTCGCTCACTCAGCTTGAATCTTAACATACCAATATTCAATAATCTAAGAGCTAGATCTGGTGTGCAAATCTCAAAAATCACATTGCAACAAGCTGAGATTACTGTTTTAGAACAGAAAAACCTTTTGAGACAAACAATAGAACAAGCCTATAATGATGCTTATGCTGCTTCTAAAACGTTTTCTGCGTCTGAAAGACAAGTAGAAGCATTAGAAGAAACCTTCAGATCAATCGAGAATCAATATAATCTTGGTGCTGCTAACTTCACAGATTATCAGGTAGCCCAAAACAACCTATACCGTGCCAAGTCAGACTTAGTTCGCGCGAAATTTGACTTCATTTTTAAAACCAAAGTACTTGACTTCTACCAAGGCAAAAACCTAACATTCTAACCATGGCCAAAAAGAAAAAATCAAATAAGATCTTATACATCCTGATCGGGGTGATTGTCGTGCTAGTTCTCTTTGTGATAATTGGTAAATCACAAGGTTGGGTAGGACAGAAAAAACTTATCGAAGTACAGACTTCTAAAGCTGAAAAAGCTACGATCGTTGAGAAGGTATCGGCATCGGGCTCTGTACAGCCGGTTGTTGAAGTAAAAATTAGCCCGGAAGTACCAGGTGAAATTATCGAGATGGTAATTGAAGAAGGCGACTCAGTGTCTAAAGGTGATTTCTTGTTGAAGATTCGTCCTGACAACTTTGAGTCTGCTTTACAGAGAGTTCAAGCGAACTATAATCAGCAGAAAGCTAATCTTGAAGATGCAAAAGCTAGATTAGAAAGAGCAAAAGCAACTTACAAAAGAACAGAGCTTGAATATGATCGTCAGAAAAAGCTCTATGATGAAAAAGTGATTTCTGCTGCTGATTATCAGCTTGCTGAGGCAAACTTCAATATTGCGAAGCAGGATAAAGCGTCTGCAGAGCAAAACGTAGAGGCTGCACAATTCGTAGTTCAGTCATCCTGGGCATCTGTTGATGAGGCGCAGGAGAACTTGAGATTGACTCGAATTACCGCTCCAATGACTGGTATTGTGTCTAAACTCGATGTAGAAGAAGGTGAAACAGTGGTTGGTACGTCTCAAATGCAGGGTACAGAAATGCTGAGAATCGCTGATTTGTCTAATATGGAAGTTAGAGTAGATGTGAACGAAAATGACATCATCCGTATCAGCAATGGAGATACCGCAATCATTGATGTAGACTCTTACTCTTACATGGACAAAACCTTTAAAGGAGTTGTTACTCAAATTGCCAACACGGCTAATGCGAAAGCATCATCTGATGCCGTTACGGAATTTGAAGTTCGAATCAAGATCTTGAATTCTTCTTACCAGGATTTGATCGAAGAGAAAGGCTTGAAATATCCATTCAGACCTGGTATGACTGCTAGTGTTGATATTTTGACAGAAACTAAATCTGGAATTTTAACAGTGCCATTGTCTGCAGTAACAACTAGAGCTAAGAAAAAAGAAGGTGGTGAAGGCGCTTCTGCTGGACCTGGTTCTGAAAGTGATAGTGAGGATCTGGCTGCTGCTGAATTGGATGAAGTGGTCTTCAAGTTAGTTGATGGTAAAGCCGTTAAAACTATTGTGAAAACTGGTATAAGTGATTTTGAAAGAATCGAGATCTTATCAGGAGTAAGTGATGGTGAAGAGATTATCTCTGGTCCATTCCTGGCGGTTTCTAAGCGTCTGAAAGACGGAGAAGGAGTTGAAACCAAAGGAGGCGATTCAAAACCTGATGAAAAGAAAGAAGAGTCAGAAGAAGATTAATTCTTCTGCCAATGATAAATGAAAAGAGGCTTCGGCCTCTTTTTTTATGTACTTATACCAAAACTAAAGTAGTCCGCTTAAAGGCCAAATTCACGTTTTAATGACGTGTAAATTAAATGGGTTGGTAGACCCATTACGGTGAAGTAGGATCCTTTTATGGCTTTTATTTTAGCCATGCCAATCCATTCCTGGATGCCGTAAGATCCTGCTTTGTCAAACGGTTGGTAGTTGTCAATGTAGAAGTCCATTTCCTTAGAGCTGATGGCATCAAAAGTGACATCAGTCACGTCATGAAAACTCACTTCTTTGTCTGGTGAGGAAATACAAACACCTGAAACAACTTGATGAGTTCTTCCAGAAAGCATTTCTAACATGTCAATGGCTTCTTTCTTGTTAGCCGCTTTATTCAAGACATGATCATCACAAATGACCGTAGTAT
The DNA here is from genome assembly GCA_963996645.1 of uncultured Marinoscillum sp. Classification (GTDB taxonomy): domain Bacteria; phylum Bacteroidota; class Bacteroidia; order Cytophagales; family Cyclobacteriaceae; genus Marinoscillum. The sequence continues at coordinate 612 of CAXEKM010000608.1, read as the reverse complement.
CAGAGGTGATAATGGTACATTCCGGTCTTAACTTGCAATAATTACGGTTCTTCTTAATGGCCAAATATTCCGCAACTTCCAAAGCTGGAAGAGTGTCAGGAAAGCTTTCATCAAAATCTCTGGTGAATACCTCAAATTCAAAACCTAGATCTTTCAGTAGCTGTTGACGTCTAGGACTATTGGAGGCAAGTATCAAATGGTGTTCTGAATTCATCTTCTTCAATTGAACTAAATACAAAGCCACTAATGACTTTAGGATAAAAATAGGTTGATTTCTGTGGCATAGTGTAGCCACTATAGCAAACTTCTTTCACCGTTTCTATCGAAATGTCTTTGGTGATAACAGCGAATTGCGCTTCGCCGGTAACTACTTCTTTCAAGCAGGTAGTGAAATTCCTCTGAAAAGTAATGTTTCTGGCATTGACTTGTTTCGCCCCAGGGATTTCCAATATCTTCTCGAAAAGGAAATAGTGCATGACAGTTAAATCTAGCTCTTTGATTTCTTTCGGGAAGTTCCAGGTAATCTTTTCGATATTCTCAGGCTTCAATCGAATTTTGTAGGCATTATCTCCAATCAAAAGTCCAAACGCCCATTTCTTTCCAAGTATAATC
>CAXEKM010000607.1:0-5080 GCA_963996645.1 uncultured Marinoscillum sp. | reverse complement strand
TCAAATCTTCCCATCACAGAGTTAGTCGCACTATACACTGTTGCTCCAAGTGAGCTAAACCATGTCATTGAAAACTCAAAGTTTTTGTATGAAGCATTGAAGTTCCACCCAATCTCTACGTCTGCCCAAGGACTTCCCATGACCACTTTATCATCATTGGTAATCTGTCCGTCACCATTGTGATCTACAAAACGAATGTCACCTGGCTGCGCATTCGGCTGTATTACCTGACCTTCATCATTTTTGTAATTCAACACATCTTCAGGGCCCTGGAAAAGACCATCGGTCTCCAATACATACCACATTCCAATTGGGCTACCCACTTCTGTTACGGTGTTACCAACGTAGATGTCATTTCTATCATAACCTAAAGACAATACTTCATTTTTGATGGTCGTGATATTCAAAGAGGTGTTGTATTTGAACTCTTTGGCTGCCTCAGCATACGAAATAGTGAACTCAAAACCTGTGTTTCTCAAAGAAGCCGCATTGACAAATGGATTACCTCCATCATTACCTGTAGTAATAGCGATAGGTGCTTGTGTTAACACATCGTCTGTCGTAGAAATATAGTATTCTGCTGTTGCAGTCAATTTATCATCGAAGAATCCAAGATCAACACCAAAGTTGCTCTGTGTTAAAGTTTCCCATCTTAAGTTGTTGTTTGCTAACTGCACGTTAGTAGCAGCACCTTCAATGTGCTGATCCGTACCGATTGCGATAGTTGGGAAAGTATTGATACGCTGTTGATAATCCCAATATCCAATATTCGCACTACCTAGCGTTCCGTGATTCGCTCTTAATTTCAAGTTAGAAATCAAGCTGCTATTGAAGAATGCCTCATCACTTACTCTCCATCCTGCTGCTACAGAAGGGAATGTTGACCATCTATTGTCTGGACTTAAACGTGATGTACCATCTCTTCTAAAGATAGCAGAGAAAATGTACTTGTCGTCATAGGTATAACTCAAACGGCCTAAGTAAGAAATCAACACTGCCTGCTGACGGAAACCAGTTACAACCGCTTGATCTCCTTGATCTAATACCGTATAATACTCACCTGTACTTGGGTTTTGAGGAAGATTTCTCTTGGTTCCTTCGATGCGCTCATACTTATCATCCTGATAGGTTTGACCTAACAAGACATTCAAGCTGTGCTTACCAAAATCCTTATCAAAGTTCAAGGTATTCTCCACCAATAAGGTGCTTGAAGTTCCTCTGTTTTCAATAGCTATTGCTGGCTCATATGGTTGATTCAATGTCCAGTTACCCTCTTTTCTCAAGAACTGGTAGTGATCAAAACTCGTGTTATAACCAACATTCAATCGGTATGTCAAAAATTCAACTGGCTTGATTTCTGACCAGAAGTTTCCTCGAACTCTGAAGTTCTCATTCATTCGATCACTGTAGTCAGCCAATGCAACTGGATTCGTTCCAAAAGTTCTAGCTCGTGCCTCGCTACCATATCCGTATCCACCAGGGTTGTTTTCATCATATACTGGTATAGTCGGCATCAATCGAACTACATCGATTATCGGATTACCTGACATTTCATCCGCCTGAGCATTGGTAATGGCCAAATTCTCACCTACACTGAAAATTCCCTTTTTCGCTGAAGTATTGACTCTGAAGCTCAATCGTTCAAAACCTGTACTTATGACTGTACCTTTGTTTTCAAAGTAGTTTCCAGAGATTAAGTAAGTACCATTAGGTCCTCCACCAGAGAAAGACAAGTTGTAATCCTGAATTCTACCTGTCTGGAAAGTCTCATCCTGCCAATCCGTATCATTAGTCACATCATGATCCTGTCGAGGAACACCTGCATTGTCATAGGCCATGTTGTTGATTTCAATGTATTCATCTCTATCTGCTAAATCATAACGCGGCATTTGCTGAACACCTGTCTTACCTGAAAACTTCACTTGAAGTGGTCCTTCTTTACCTTTTTTGGTCGTGATGATAATCACGCCATTTGCAGCACGAGAACCGTATATCGCTGCAGCAGAAGCATCTTTTAATATTTGAATGGACTCAATGTCATTCGGATTGAAATCTCTGTTAGCAGTGGTAATCATTCCATCAATGACATACAAAGGGGGACGCCCGGCAAAATTACTAAGTCCTCTAATCTGGATTTGAGCTTCGCTTCCTGGCTGACCTCCTCCACGAATGTTCACACCAGTCGCTAAACCTTGCATAGCCTCAGCAACGGTTGTAGCTTGACGTTTTTGTACTTCCTCAGACTCCACAACTGACACAGCACCGGTAAGGTCAGCTTTCTTCTGCTCACCATACCCTACAACTACCACTTCCTGCAAACTGGTATAGTCCAGCTTCAACTGAATATCAAATGAAGTTTGGCCTGTAAATACAATCTCTTGCGACTGATAGCCTACAAAAGAGAATACTAATGTTTGAGCATCTTCTGGCACTTTAACTGTAAAGCTTCCATCAATATCCGTGATGGTTCCAATGCTGCTATTCTTCACAGCTACGGTTGCTCCTGGTAAGCCTTCTCCATTTTCATCGGTTACTTTACCAGTTACGGTAATATCCGCCGGAGTACCAAATGACTCAAGAACACCATTTCTACTACGTTGATTTTTATCAACATGAATGTGCTCATTGATTCGTTTAAACTGAACATTGGCTTATTTAGAAATCTCTTCTAGAACGATTCCCAAATTAGCCGATGAGCTTATGGTGATTTTCTTATTCTTAACAAACTTATCATTGTATGTAAATACAAAGTCTGTCTCATGCTCTATCTCTTTGAAGATCGCCATGATATCGGCATCTTCAACTTTTAGGTTGATGTCAATTTCATACAAGCTCTTGTGCTGTGCCACACCAGCTCCTGCGTGCAGCATACCAGCGAAAAGTACCTGTAGAAATATGACGTTAAATAGGGGTTTGGACATAATCAATATTTCCCTCAGTAGATTATTTTTCATACTTTTAAGGTGTTTTAGTGAATAATTAGATTGCTAGAACTAACCCTTGCAACCGGAGTTCCCCAACTGTTTGGATGCGAGGGTTATTTGTTTTAGGTTAATTAGGTAGACTCGCCGGAGTCTAGGTCTGTAAGAGGTCATTTTTCATCATAGATTTGTATAGTTTTTTGGTTTATTGAATACTTAAAATGAGAGGTATAACTAATCCCTTCCAGAATAACTTCCAGGGATTTATTGAGATACTGGCCACTATAGCGCCCTTCCAGCTTCATACCATCCTGAACTTCGATTTTTACACCGTACCAGTTTTCTAATTCTTTGAATATTTCAGGCAATGTCTGATTGTCAAATACCAGAATACCTTTTGTCCATCCAATCCAGGAGGTTTCATCAAAGTGTGATTTTTCGATAGCTCCTGAAGCAATATCAAAGGTTCCCATATCTTCAGGCAGTAAGATTTCTGAATTCCCAGACTCTCCACGTACTTCCACTCTTCCAGTCATCACAGCTACAGAAACAGTTGCTTCTTCCGGATAACTTCGCACATTGAAAGAAGTACCCAACACCCTTGTTGTTAGTTTATTTGACTCGATTTCAAATGGTCTGGACGGATCCTTTTCCACATCGAAAAAGGCCTCTCCGAAAAGCGTTACCATCCTGCTGGAATCTGAAAATTGCTCAGGGTAAACTAAAGAACTACCCGCATTCAACATGACAGTTGTTCCATCAGACAATTTGATAGTTCGCTTCTGACCTTGCTCCGTTTTAGCTACGAGCATGTTCACTGACTGAGCATTATCAGACGATACAGGATTAAGCACCAAAACAATCGCTGCTGCTATCAATAAAGCTATCGTAGCAGCCAATCTCATGGTATGCTTTGTTTGCCAAATAAACGTACGATTATTTCGATCTCGATTCGCCTTTAATACAGACTCAAAAACCTGCGTATACTCTGCTTCAGAAAGACGTTGTTCTTCTTGATACTTGATAGACTTGACCAGCTCTTTGGCTTGCTCTACTACTATATGTTTTTCAGGATATGTTGATATCCATTGATTCCAGAAATGATTGTTTTCTTTGTTTGGGTGAAGCACCCAACTCACGAAGAACTCATCCTGTAAAAAATCTTCTATATCGTAATTGCGGTAGTCCATCTGGTTTTCTTCCTTCTACCTTTAAAAGGAACGAAACCCTTAGATGACCATAGCATATTGAAATATTTACAATCTATTCAATAGATTCCAGCATTCTTTAATACGCAAAACAACAAAACAACTAATTAATTACTGATTTGCTAACAATGATAGCGACAGCATGGTGAGGATTTCCTCTTTATGAGGACCTAAAATTTTACCCAATGATTCAGTAGATCTGTAAATCAAAGCTCTGGAAGATTTTACTTTGATTCCCAGCATTTCTGCGATTTGCTCATATTTTAATCCTTCGAAAAAATACAAGACAAGCGCTTCTCGTTGAAGGGCTGGCAATTGATTGAGACTATCCTGAATCAATTTTTCCTTTCGCTGATCCAACTGACCATTGATCCAGCGTGCTTCAGCAGAGATAGTCACCAGGAAAGAATCTTTACTGGAATCATCTTCCACTTCTCTTCTACGTTGTGATTTTTTGATTGCTTTGACGAGTTTATTTCTAAAGCTCTTCATCAAATAAAACTTAATGGATGACGTGGCCCCTAAACGTTCTCTAGAGTTAATTAAATCAATGAATAAGTCTTGTAGGGTATCTCGAACTAAATCCCGGTCATCCACGAATTGACATCCGTAGTTAAATAATGTATTGGAATAAGTTCGATAGATATAAGTAAGTGCAGTTTCATTTCCCGATTTGAATCGCTCCCATATAAGGTCTTCGCTCTCCTGATAGCTATCAGAATTAGCGTGCACCACCAAGGTTCTTTCCTTAGCGTTTGGTCGATGATCGGGGGAAAGGCTGGACATATACGTAAGTATTACGCTTATAAATTTAATAAAATTACATCCATAATAAGAAGATTTTTTATCATTTCTTCAAAAACTATAGAACAAACCGGTAAAAACAAAAAAGCCGAACAAGAAACTCGTCCGGCTTTTTAACCCAATAAAAATGATGATCTTTAACTCAAT
>CAXEKM010000606.1:0-5062 GCA_963996645.1 uncultured Marinoscillum sp. | reverse complement strand
CTCAGTCTAAGGTGGCATGTGAGACACTTGTAACAACTGGTCAGGTGGTACTTGCAGGTGAAGTAAAATCCAAGACATACCTAGACGTACAACAGCTGGCTCGTGATGTGATCAAGAAAATTGGTTACACTAAATCTGAATACATGTTTGAGGCCAACTCTTGCGGTATTCTTTCATCTATTCATGAGCAGTCTCCAGACATCAATCAGGGTGTAGATAAAGTAGACCCTAAACTTCAAGGCGCTGGTGATCAGGGTATGATGTTTGGTTATGCTACAGATGAGACCGCCAACTACATGCCTTTGGCTCTTGACATTTCACATAGAATATTATTGGAGCTTGCTGCATTAAGAAGAGAAGGTAAAGACATTGCTTATTTAAGACCTGATGCAAAAGCGCAGGTTACAATTGAATACTCTGATGACAATCAGCCAATCAGAATTGATGCGATCGTTGTTTCTACCCAGCACGATGATTTTGATGAAGAAGCTACCATGTTGGCTAAAATCAAGTCTGATATTATCAATATTCTAATCCCAAGAGTAAAGGCTCAGCTAGGAGAAGATATTCAGAAGCTTTTCAACGACGATATTAAATACCATATCAACCCTACAGGTAAATTCGTAATTGGTGGACCTCACGGAGATGCAGGTTTGACTGGTAGAAAAATTATTGTGGATACTTATGGAGGTAAAGGCGCTCACGGTGGTGGAGCATTTTCTGGTAAAGATCCATCTAAAGTGGACAGATCTGCGGCTTACGCAACACGTCACATCGCTAAAAACCTTGTAGCTGCTGGACTTTGTAAAGAAGTATTGGTGCAGGTTTCTTATGCAATTGGTGTAGTAGAGCCAATGGGTATTTTCATTGATACTTATGGTACTGCCAATGTAGATATGACCAATGGTGAGATCGCTAAGAAAGTACAGGAGATCTTTGACATGACACCTTACGGTATCGAAACAAGACTAAAACTTAGAAACCCAATGTACCTTGACGCTGCGGCATATGGTCACATGGGAAGAACACCTGAAACTGTAACAAGATCATTCACCAATGGTGAAGGTGAAACGAAAGAAATGACGTTCGAGACTTTTACCTGGGAGAAGTTAGACTTTGTTGACAAAGTGAAAGAAGCTTTCGGACTGTAACATTCTAATTCTTATTAATATTTGAAAAGCGACTTTAGGGAGTCGCTTTTTTTGTTTTGGTTCTATTCCGGTTTTGTGTTTATCGAACGATTGACCTGTAAAGAACCGGAATCATGTACACGGAACATAATGTACCAATAAACAACCCTCCAATCACCGTAACAGCCAGAGGAGCTTGCAAATCCGCACCGAGTCCGGAGGAAAAGATCAGTGGCAACAAGGCCAAAATAGTGGTGATGGAAGTCATCAAAATCGGTTTCAATCGCAGCTGACCTGCCTCCAGCAAAGCCTGATGCATGGAGCGACCGTCTTTTCGCATCCGGTTGATGGTATCAATCTTCAGAATACTATCGTTCACAATGATGCCGAGTGTAACGATCATCCCAATCAAGCTACTGATGTTGAAAGAGTAGGAAAAGACAAATAAAGCCAGAACGGAACCTGCCAAAGCAATAGGCAAAGTGATCAAAATAATGACCGGCTGTAGCAAAGACTCAAACTGTGCGGCAAGAATGAAATACAGCAACAGCACTGCTAAGATTAGGCTTAATAACAATTGAAAAAAGTTTTCACCAGAGAGGAGATAATCCCCTTCCATATCAACGATATAGTCATTTTGTTGGGATTCCTTTTTAATACGCTGAATCACCTGATCAGGATTAGAAATATTATTGGCATACGAAATGGACTGGTACGGGCCAGCAAGATCCGCCGTGACGAACTGATTGACCTGCATGTCATGCCAATTAAAGAAATAGCTAATGGGATATTTAGATTTAGCACTGTCATTGGCAAAAACCACGGCATTCAAATGGTTGGTAGCATCTACCCCACTGGCTGAAAGCTGAACTCGTTCCTTTCTGTTGGTTCGTTGGATTTCTGTGACCAACTGATCCTGATAATAATACTTGATTTGATCCAACAGATCAGTGGCCGAAATCTCCGTTTGATTCAGTCGCTCTTCATGGACATCCAGATACAATCCTCGCTGGGTAATGAATCCATAGTCACTACTAGCTGATTCCTGTTCTGGAATGACCAATTCATCAATAGTCAAAACCTTTTCTGCCGTAGGCCGGTATTTCACTTTTATGAAACTGCTATTGGCAATAAACAACTGATCAAAAGGGTTCCTTGCACGTGTAAATTCAAATTTGGCACCTGGAAACGTTTGACTCAAATACCGCTCCAGAGCCACTACATTTTCATCTTTATCTTCCACAGAGGAGAACTCAAAAAAGCCAGTAAGTGAATTGGTAAAGGATGGTGTGGAGGGATCTAAAGAATTGATACCTACATCAAACTCAGAAGCGTTCAATGTACTTTCAGTCTCCCCGATAAGCTCAATAGTACGATGTACGTTTTCCTCTAAAGTGACAGGATCTGACCAGGTAATTCTAACGGCAGCCGTAGTAGTGTTTAACTCAGGTAGATTGGTGACAGGAACCCATAATGCGACAAAAATTGCTCCGATCAAAACAAATAATAAAAGTGTGTTGATCAATTTGGACCTTTTTTTTGATCCTTTGTAAGCCGTTAAGATTCGATCATAAATCTTGCTGGAATCATTGGATGGATTTGGTTTGAGCAAATAATAAAGTACCGGCAACAAACAAAAAGCAACGAGCAAAGACCCAATGAGCATTGCACCCAGACTCATGGCCTGAAACTGGAAGAACGAACCACCGATTCCGCCAAGGAAAACCAAAGGAAGAAAAACTGATAGTGTCGTAAATGCCGAACTCAGCAACGGCGTGAAAATCTCATTGGCTCCTTTGATACATGACTCTGGAAGAGACATCCCGCTTTGGTGATGGAGGTGAATGTTGTCAATCAGAATAATCGCATTATCAATCAGCATCCCGATTCCCAGGATCAAACCACTTAAAGTAATAATATTGATGGACAAACCGGTAAGGTAAAAGATACCAAACGTCACCAGAATGGTGGCTGGAATGATCACTCCCATCAGCACGGACAGCTTGTAGTTGGCTGAAAATAGAAATAGAATGGCAAACGCCAACACGCCTCCGAGGATCAAACTACTCGATAGCTGATTGATACTCAACGTCAGTAAAGAGCTTTGATTCTGTGTAATGGCAAACTGAACTTTAGGAAATTCTTCCTTTAGTTGATTGATATTCGTCACCAGCGTTTCTTCTAGCTGTTGCATGTTGGCAGATGCTTGCTTATGCACATTGATGACAATTCCGTGCTTTCCCTGATATAAATGAGTCCCCACAGGAGCTCTCAAAGCATAAGATATTTCTGCCAAACGATCCAACGAGATCAACTGTCCATTGGGTAAGCGGATGGTCAAATCACGAATAGCCTCGATGGACTGCATAGGGTTCTCTGCTCGCACATTGTACTCATAGATTCCTTCCTTTACTTTGAGCTGAAACTGATCAAAATTCGCTTGTTGAAGCGCCTGAATCAGGGTCGATTCAGATACACCGAGTGACAGCATTACATCTCTTTTAGGCTGCAAACTGATCACCTTTTCGGATAGCCCATTCACAGCCACTTTGGCTACTCCCGCTATGCCTTCCATTCTGCGACGTAAGACATATTGGGTGAGATCACTCAGTTCTGCCTTACTCAACTCGTCAGATTGAATCTGCAATCGCAACACAGGGATGTCCGTGTCGGCGATTCGATAAACCTGAGGTCTGGACATGTCTTCCGGCAAGTAGGACGAGGCCTGATCCAGCTTTTCATTGGCTTCAATAAAAGCTAGTTTCATGTCCGTATCAAAGTCAAACGTAAGATCCAGATGCCCGACATTGTTGGCACTAATAGACTCAATGCTCTTCAAGCCATACAATCCTGACAGTTGATTCCGCAGGTCGGACAAAACATTTTGCTCGATGTACTGTGCGCCATACCCCTGATAATTGACTGAGATCACCAGGCGTGGCGTGGCAATATCTGGCATGAGAGAAACCGGCAGTTTGGTGTACGCCAGAAAGCCACCAATGGCTACACAGAAAAAGATGGTGAGAACAGCTACTGGCCGTGCTAAAAAATATCGAATCATAAACCGGCCGTACTGGATTCTTTGGTTGGAGCAATAACCACCGGACTGTCATGAGCCAGCTGAAATACATCGGTGATAATGACCTGACTGCCTGCGACTACTCCGTCCAATACTTCAATGTATTCTCCATTTTGATCTCCCAGAGTGACGTAGTTCCACTTGGCCAGGCCCTCCTCATGGGTAAACACCACACTTTTACCCGAGCGGTTGACTACCGCCTTTACAGGTACAATCACGGCAGGCTCTGTTTTGAGAGCGGCAATGCTCACGGATGCACTCATACCCGGCACCAGGCCCGACGTATTTCCTGTGAGAGAAATGGTGATCTGAAAATGACCCGTTGCATCAATCACCGGATTGATTTCAGACACTTTTCCTGAATAGATCTCTTGCGGGTTCGCCAATGCCACTACCTGTACCGATTGTCCGATACCAATCTTTGGGAAATCATACTCTAATAAACTCACCTCAAGTTCTAAGTCATCAGGATTATACAGCTTGACCAGTGCCTGATTGGAATTGATAAAATCTCCCTTGACGGCAGACAGATTGGTAATTACACCACCAAATGGAGCTCTAAGCATGGTTTGTTCCAGATTTAAATCTGCTGTTTGAAGCGCCAGTTTGGCTTGTAGTAGCCCACTCTTAAGTGCTGTTTTCTCGTCCACCTCTGACCATTTCTCTTTGTAGAAAGTAGAATCATTCAAGAACATGCGCTCATCTTCATCCTTATACAATGCTTCTTTGTAGGCCAGCTTTGCTTCCTGATGCTTAAGGTTTTGTTCCTGATTATACAGTTTGGCTATGACCTCACCAGACTGAATTCTTTGTCCATTCTTAACCTGTATTTCGCTTAGGCAACCTCCCACCT
>CAXEKM010000605.1:0-4620 GCA_963996645.1 uncultured Marinoscillum sp. | reverse complement strand
GTAATCTCCCAAAATCACTGCATGATCGATGGGTTGTGGCCCAGCAGCTGGAAACCAGGTCGAATCATTCCAAACAACCAAATCAGCAGCATCAGATAAGTTGACGGTAACTATGGCGGTATCGGTTAAGACACCATCACTGACTTCTACCTCAATTTCAAAAGTTGATGTAGACTCAAAATCTAGTTTAGAGCTATTATTTACACTGAATACACCCGTGGTTGCATCCAAACTAAAAGCATCCGTCGTATCAAGCTCAAGATAAAACTCAACCCCATCAAGGAAGTTCCCCTCTACAATACTACCAAATGATGAACTAATCGCTTGATAAACTAATCGAGTGTAATACTGCCCTTCTGGCACGACATAAGTTCCTTCATAGATTACCCAGCCATCATTGGTCTCTGATGCATTTTCTGGCATGTTCGATTCATCGTTTATTTGTGCTGAACAAAAAATATCAATTTCAGGAAGGTTATTTATCACTGTTTCATCTGAACTACCAATTCTCAGTCTCATACAATCCTGATTAGCTCCTCCACTTCTTCTCGCCCTGTGAGCAAATCTCCAGGTCATGGTTTCCCCAGGTAGAGTTAACATATCAAAATAAAGAGCACTCTGACTATCTGCGTTGACTTCTGCCCATTGCTCTCCCTCGTAAGCAGTGAAGATGGTTCCATCTGCTGTGTAGTCATTTTGAAACATTTCAATGACATCTATGTGATCATCAGTTTGCCATCCTGGCACAACATCTTCATTATAATACGCCTGTACCGGATCATTTACTAGTCCACTGTAGAACAAACCTCCAGCTCCGGTATTGGGATTATTGGTCATATCCATGTCCTCGAAACTTCCATTGGCATTGGTAAATATGCCAGACCAGACATTAGACTCTCCTTCAGGGTCAATAGACAAAATTTTAAAGGTTAGTTCATCGTCATCAGCATCACTTGCAGTGATGGTTCCCACTACTGTCTCTTTGGCGCTGTTCTCAGCTACAGTAAACTCCTGGGCTGATATTTCCGGTTTTGTGTTTACCTCTTCAAGGTTGGATGTGAAACTACTGGTAAACTCTGTTTTGGACTTAGCCTTTTTGAGGTCCCAAACTTGCGCGTGACTCAAAGAAAAGGTGGCTAGTAATACGAAGCAACTGAGTAATCTGATCATGGCGATTAGCATCTTTATGGAATAGTAAAACTAACCAAACAAATCCGTTTTTAGTGACTTAATTGAAATGAGATATCGTTGCTATCTTTATTTAAGGTTGTCTTAGCCTGTTGATTACAACTTCGACATCATCAAATTATCCGCCAAGTGCATTATTAAAAAACCTTTCCTCAAATGAGCTGTTTTGCAATAAACCTTAGAGCATAAGCTATTAAATTGCTCAGGCTATTTGATAGATAAATCAACTTTCTAACTATGCGTATTTTCTTTACCGGAGGTTCAGGCAAAGCAGGCAAACATGTAATCTCATACCTTTTGGATCAGGGACACCGGGTCATGAACGTTGACTTAAAACCACTGGATCACTCAGGAGTTGATAATCTGATAGCAGACATTACGGATTCAGGTCAGATGTTCAACGCTATGTGCTCCTATGCAGGTCTGGATGAGCTGGATGGAGGTAATGGCACACCCACTTTTGATGCGGTGGTGCACTTTGCTGCAGTGCCAAGAATCTTGATCAACCCGGACAATGAAACGTTTCGGGTCAATACTATCGGCACCTACAATGTGATCGAAGCAGCTGTTAAGCTCGGAATCAAAAAAATCATCATCGCGTCTTCGGAAACGACTTATGGCATTTGCTTCTCCGATGGATTAACGGACCCAAAATCATTGCCACTAGAAGAAGACTATGATGTAGACCCTATGGACAGCTACGGCCTATCAAAAGTTGTCAATGAAAAGACAGCTCGTACTTTTCAGCGTAGATCTGGTTATGACATTTATGCGCTTCGCATTGGCAATGTGATAGAACCGCATGAATACACAGAGCTCTTTCCTCATTATTTCAAACACCCTGAGGTTAGAAGAAGAAATGCCTTTTGCTATATCGATGCTCGTGATCTGGGCCAAATCGTAGACTTATGCCTCCATAACGATGGACTTGGGTTTCAAGTCTTTAACGCAGGAAACGATCACAACGGAGCTGTAATACCTACTAAAGAATTAGCCGAACGATTCTTCCCTGGAGTACCATTAACTCGTGAAATGAAAGAACATGAAGCTTTGTTTTCTAACCGCAAAATTCGAGAGGTATTGGGCTTCAAAGAGCAACACAATTGGCGTAACTACCTGAAATGGGAGGAATAATTATAAAATCAGTCGCTAATGCCCTGTTTTTGAGCCTTATTCCCCTACGCTAATTGATCCTAAGTATGGTTAGCTTTGATTAATCAATTGCATGCCATATGAACAAGTTAAATATTGATGTCTCACAATTTCTTGATACACTAAATCATCCATTGAGAGCTGAAATTGAAGCACTGAGAACGATCATTCTAAAAGCATGTAATGAACTCACCGAAAACATCAAATGGAATGGCCCTAACTACGCTTTTGATGGTGAAGATCGAATGACCATGAAAATCCAACCTCCCAAACAGATTCAGCTAATCTTCCATCGAGGTGCCAAAAAGCTTGAACAGCCGAAAAAACGGATGATAGAAGACAAATCTGGCTTACTAATATGGAAGGAAAATGATCGAGCCGTTGCATCCTTTAAAAGTATTGATGACGTTAAAAACAATGAACCTACAATTAACGACATTGTATTAGCGTGGTTAGATGCTGCTAGTAATGTTTAGTCAATCAGTTGTAACTTACCCTGTCAACTGATTTGCTTATTATGTCTCAAAAACCACTTTCAGAACTCACCGATCAGGAATTACTACAGGAAGCCAAGAAACGGAAAACTACAGCTATTATCGATGCCTTGACCATTGGTTTCTTATTTGGAGTAATTGTCTACAGTGTTTTTAATAAAAGTTGGGGTGTGTTGACTCTGATACCGATCTACATGATTTACAAACTAGTCAACAAACCTAAATACGATAAGAAGGAGTTGGAAAGTCTATTGAGGCAACGAAATCTGCGCTAATACTACCATGCAAAATCTCAGTCACTTTGTATCCCTGAATAAATAGTCGTTTCAAAAAGGTGATATCCTGATTGCCTACAATCAATTGAGTCGAAAGTTACTATTAATGTTGTGGAAGTTCTAAATCAAAAATAAGCAGTCACCGAGACAGACCCCGTGTGCACTGGACCACTTCCCTCTGACTTACGTCCGAAATATTGCAGTGATAACTGTAAACCCAGTCCAATGGATTGCTGCCAGTTCACATTCCAGCGCTGGTTGGTTCCTGGCTGAAGTGCTTCTAACAGTTCATAACCCAAATAAGAATTCTGCTCTCCAGTAAAGCCAATTTCAATCCAGCTAAAGGTAGCATTCAAATTCCCCTTACCAGATCGTATCCAGGTGATTTCGGTGGAATACTCCGTGATATTAGATTGCTCTTCTCTGTCAGTTGCGTCTTTGTTGCGCTGAGCCATGCCTCCTACAAACCGTAACTTACTAGTGGGCTGAACAACAACTTGTCCACCAAACTCCGTACGATTCAATACATAATTTCTGCTATCTAAAAAGTCTGATGAATTCACCGTTTCTCCTAAAGTGGTGTTTCCTCTTAGGATAACAACTTTGTTAAAACCCAAACGAACATTGCCCACCCAATCCGCTTTTTCCTTTAGCTCAAACCCGCCATTCAACAGATTCTTGGTACTTTGTTGAGATCTGGTAAGGTCGAAACCTATTCCGGGAGCATTACGATTATAGAATAGTGTATTTCGGATCAAGTTTCTGGCAGAGATGATAGAGGTATCTTCCAGCGCAGTATAGTAAGGATTAATTCGCTTAATTAAATCGGATTGAGTGGTCTTGAAATTGTATTTGATGTTGGAGTTTAAGGATAGCTTAGAAAATTGCGCCATCAATCCTCCTGTGTCTTTCCACCCTTTAGGCATTCGCGCATCCAATGCATAGACATATGTCGCTTGATAGGCCTGAATGTATTCATCAGTCGGGGTAAAGAGTTTGATATACTCACGCTCATCAGGGTTGATTGCTTCATAAAACTCATTCAAGTCCTGCACGCCATCACCATTCTCATCTCTCCAGGTATGTGTCCCTTCACCAGTCGCTACCTGCACATAGACATATTCACGTCGTAGTTCACGAGTATTGGAAGTATTGAATGAGAAATTACTTCGAACATGGTTGTCAAAAAGCCTACCATCCCACTCCACAACACCCAATAGGTTGCGCTGATCCTCTAAAGATGCTTCAACATAATTCACTGAGCGATATTTAGCAGTAATTCCAATTCGATGATTCTCAATGGCATTAGAGCTCAATCCAGCACGATATTCTCTTGCCTGAGTATACTCGGTCAGTTCTCCAGCCAATGGGATAAAATCCGTTCGCTGGATATAATCGAATCGACCTACCAACTTGCTGGAATCTCCAGTCTCCATAAACCAATCATGAGACTGGTAATTCATCAAAGTACTAACCACACTGTCTTGAGATTGAACAGCCGTTTGCTGATG
>CAXEKM010000604.1:0-3295 GCA_963996645.1 uncultured Marinoscillum sp. | reverse complement strand
TAAGCCGTGTGAAACAGCTTATTAACGATTTGCTTGTAACTCTCAGAAGGAGATATATTAATGCCCAATTTGTTAGCTAAAACCTCTGACCCCAATTCATCTAAGCCAAGTTTTATAGCTTGAGCAACTAATACAGCAATAGAACTGGAGTCTGCACCGCCACTTAAGGATAGAACGAACCCTTTGCTTTTACTCTTTCGCATATAATCGAATAAGGCCAAAGGGGCCGCTTTACCAAACTCCACGAAGCGATCATGAGAGTCAGGTCTGATATCTACTTCAGTACTTTTTGGATCTTCAAAATGAATTTCACAGCTGAGTGTCTTAAAGTCTTTGAAGCTTAGTCGAGCGTTTTTTCCTTTCAGCTCTCCCTTTTGTGCAATGAGAATATCACCATCGTAGATCATTCTCCCTGCCTCATTACCCAAGAGATTGGTGTAGACATACACGCAGTTTAGCAATTCTGAACTTTTAATAACCAGGTTTTCTCTGAAGTCAGCTTTTCCGAAGGCAAAATGACTTGCTGATGGATTGAGGATTAGGTTAACATCCTTATTGATCAAATGACATCCCGGGCGATCCTCTCTCCAGGCATCTTCACAGATCTCAAAACCTATTTTTAGATCTTTGTAATCAATGGTAATGTGCCCAAATGGATATGTTTTGCCCTCAATTTCAAAATCTATAACTTCTCCGGGGACCCATGGCGTAAACCATCTTGGTTCGTAGTGTACGCCATCATTCGCTAGCTTTTGCTTTACATAAAAGCCTTTAATCTCTTGATTTGCTATGAAGCAAGTGGTGTTTAGATGAATGCCATTGAGGTTGATCGGTAAACCTACTGTAACAGCTATTCCGTTTGTATGTGGAAGTACTTCCTGAAGTTTTTCTAATGCTTTATTAGCTAGCCAATCAGAAAGAAACATGTCCTCACAACCATATCCGGTTATGCATAACTCAGGTAGGCAAAGAATTTCTATTTCTTCAGCTTTAGCTTGATGAATGGCTTTGGTTATGTTGGATAAGTTGTTGTCCCAATCCATTGGGATTTGATTTAGACAGGCTCCTCCAACTCTAACTATTTTTGGCACTTATTCGATATTTAATGCGGCTAAGGATTTTTGTGCGGCATCTTGCTCCGCTTTCTTCTTACTGAACCCATATCCTTTTTCATATGGTTCATCTTCTATAAACACCTGAGAGATAAATTGTTTATCTCTTGCGTCTTCATTTGACTGGATCATCTCAAATCGGATCGCTTTATTTTCCTTTTGAGACCATTCGATGATTTTGCTCTTGTAATTAGTCGTTGTTTGGGCCAATTCTTCAAAGTCGAAGTGTGGGCGCATTAGACGATTTTGAATAAACCTCTTCGTAAATCGAAAACCCTGGTCAATATAAATGGCCCCAACTAATGCTTCAAGTGAATCTCCATAAACAGATTTGTGTGAAACACTACTTCCTTTGTGTTTATGGTATTTTACAAGCCCTTTAAGGCCAATTTTTTTAGATAGATTGTTCAATGACTCTCTATTGACAATCTTAGAACGAAGCTCGGTTAAGAAACCTTCTTCTTTGAACGGAAATCTCTTAAATAACATTTCTGCAACGACCATTCCGAGAATAGCATCGCCCAGATATTCTAATCTTTCGTAAGATTCCTTAATGCCTTTGTCATTGACCTCTGCAGCACTGACATGACGAGTTGCTCGCTCATAAAGGGCAATGTTATTAGGTCTTCGACCAGTAATTATCTTGAAATTCTTGTAGAGTTCCTTGTCTTTACGGGAGAAAAGATACCTTAGATAGCCGTGTGACTTCCTAAAGATCGATGGCACTACCCGTTGTATTTACCGAAAACAATGGACGTATTGTGACCGCCAAAACCGAAGGTATTGCTTATTGCAATGTTTACATCACGTTTTTGAGCCTCATTGAATGTTAGGTTCAACTTAGGATCAATTTCCGGATCGTCGGTGAAATGGTTGATAGTAGGAGGGATGATTCCGTGATCAATGGTCATAAGGGTAGCAATACTCTCAATGGCTCCAGCGGCACCCAGTAAGTGACCAGTCATTGATTTTGTACTACTAATGTTGATGTTGTAAGCATGCTCACCCAATACTTTCTGAATTGCTTTTACTTCACCTGAATCACCAAGTGGAGTGGAAGTTCCATGCGTATTGATGTAATCAATGTCTTCAACTTTGAGTTGAGCATCTGAGATTGCTTCGTTTAACACGATCACTATTCCTTCTCCTTCTGGATGTGGTGCAGTGATGTGGTAGGCATCTGCAGACATTCCTGCGCCTAAGACTTCAGCGTAAATTTTTGCGCCTCTTGCTTTTGCATGCTCTAATTCTTCTAAAACAAGTGCACCAGAACCTTCACCAAGTACAAATCCATCTCTGTCTTTGTCATATGGTCGTGAAGCTGTTGTTGGATCATCGTTTCTTTCAGAAAGTGCTTTTAAAGCGTTGAAACCTCCAATGCCTGATTCAATAACTGAAGCCTCTGAACCTCCAGTGATGATGGCGTTAGCTTTTCCTAATCTGATGTAATTGAAAGCATCAGATAATGCATTGTTAGAGGATGCGCAGGCAGATACAGTTGCGAAGTTAGGACCTCTAAAACCGTATTTAATTGAGATGAGTCCTGGTGTAATGTCCAGAATCATCTTTGGTACAAAGAATGGGTTGAATCTAGGAGTACCATCGCCATTAGCAAATCCAACTACTTCCTCCTGGAATGTAGTAAATCCTCCGATACCACTACCCCAGATTACACCTATTCTGTCTTTGTTGACCTTATCAAGGTCTAAACCTGCATCAGTAATCGCTTCGTCGCTGGCAACCATTCCGTAATGGCTGTTAAGGTCCATTTTTCTTGCTTCCTTTCTATCGATGAAGTCAAGCACGTTGAAGTCTTTTACCTCGCAGGCAAATTTTGTACGGAATTTCTCCGTATCGAATCGAGTTATAGGAGCGGCACCACTAACACCCTTAGCAAGTGCGTTCCAATAATCTGTTTTATTGTTTCCTAACGGTGTTACTGCACCGATTCCTGTAACTACGACTCTTTTCAATTCCATAAAATGGGATCTAATTATTTTACGTTTTCTTCTAAGTAAGAAATTGCTTGTCCTACAGTAGCAATATTTTCAGCTTGGTCGTCTGGGATAGAGATATTAAATTCTTTTTCGAATTCCATAATCAACTCTACTGTGTCTAGAGAGTCAGCTCCCAAGTCATTGGTGAAGCTAGCTTCAGTAGTTACTTCTGATTCTTCAACACCT
>CAXEKM010000603.1:0-5452 GCA_963996645.1 uncultured Marinoscillum sp. | reverse complement strand
GGTTTTATCAGCGCCATTCTCTAGAAGAAGTTTTACGATTTCTGTTTCGCAGAAGAATGCTGCAGTATGAAGAGCTGTTGAGCCTTCCTTATTAGTGAAGTTTACTTTTACACCAGCATCTAGCAGTGTTTTCACGATATCTTCGTTTCCAAATAAAGCTGCTGTAATCAATGGGCTAGAACCTCCAAATGGATCAGGTTGATTTAGGTCGGAACCCGCTTCTATATGTTGTTTTACAGCCTCAAGATTTCCAGTAATTACTGCTGCATGTATATCTATATCTGGAGCCTTTGCTTTGTTTGAATTTTCAGCAGTAGAAGATGAAGGTTGACTGTTGCAGCTTACTAAAAGAGTTAATAATGCGATGAAGAAAGTCCCTTTAATCATGTTTTTAATCGATGAAGTTTTCATGTGTTTTTGATGTTTAGTTTTTACAATGAATTGATGATACAAAGGTGAAAAAGTACTCTGAGGTGCAGTTATTAGCTATGCAGCCATTGATGTCAACTTTCAATCAAGAGTATGATTTATGCTCAAACAGTATAAATTATGACGCAAACCACTATTTTTGATGCAAATAAGTCTTGATCACCACCTATGCCGAGTGAGTTTTTAAAACGTACTGAAAGCGCTGTATTGGAGAATATGTCAAATGAACAATTTGGCGTTTCGGAGTTAGCTGATGCAGTCAATATGAGTAGATCTAACTTGCTTAGAAAGATCAAGGCAGAAACTTCTCTGTCTGCCAGTCAATACATTCGGCAGATCCGACTGGAGGAGGGGATGAAATTACTCAAAGATGGGCAGTTGAATGTTTCTGAAGTAACCCATCAAGTTGGTTTTGGAAGCACCTCTTATTTTATCAAGTGTTTTCGAGAGCATTATGGATATCCTCCCGGTACTGTAGGAAAGGAGTCGGAGCAACCTAATGAACAAGAAGAGCCTGCAGTCGAAAATCAGATTGAAAAAGGTTGGGTAAATCAAGCCTTGATGGGAGTCGGTATCATTCTCTTGTTGGTACTAGCGGCATTCTTCTTTAGAAATGATGAGAAGGAGACAGAGCCTGTTGAAAAATCAATTGCAGTATTGCCTTTTAAAAACCTCAGTGCTGATTCATCCAATATCTATCTGATCAATGGATTGATGGAAACCACATTGAATAACCTCCAGAAGATCAAAGACCTTAGAGTAGTAAGCAGAACCTCGGTGGAGAAATTTCGAAATACTACACTTACCGTACCTGAGATTTCTTCGATGCTTCCAGTTGGCTATTTTGTAGAGGGTAGCGGACAAAAGGTCGGAGATAGAATACAACTCAATATTCAATTGATAGAGGCTGCCAGGGATAAGCAAGTTTGGTCTCAACAATACAACAGAGAAGTAAAAGATATTTTTCAATTGCAAGAGGAGATAGCAAGTAGTATTGTTTCAGAGATTCAAGTGGTGATCACTCCAGAAGAGCGTGAATTGATCGCTTCTATTCCTACAAATAATATGGATGCTTATGATTTATATCTAAAAGGACGAGCAGCCATTAGAAAAGAAACGATAGAGGGGTTAAATGAAGGGATTCCATATTTCAAACAGGCCATTGATTTGGACAATGAGTTTGGACTCGCTTATGCTTATCTGGCTATATGCTACTATTATATTGACATATTCAAGACTGATAAGAAGTATCTGGATGATGTCAATAGTTTGGCTGATAAAGCATTGTTTTATGCACCAAATTCCCCTGAAAGCTGGATTGCAAAGGGTTCATACTATCAGCAAATAGGAGAATACAAAGAGACGGAGAAGTACTTTTTACAAGCGCATAAATTAGCTCCAGGCTCTTCTGATATCGTTAACCAACTTTCGGACTTTTATACTCGCTATTATCCAGATACCAACAAATACCTGGAGTTTGCTTTGAAAGGCGTTCGACTCATTTCAAGTAGTAAGGATTCATTGACTACCAGTTATTTGTACCTGCATTTGAGCAATGCTTTGATTCAGAATGGATTTGTGGATGAAGCACTTGTTTATGCCAATAAGTGCCTGGAATACTTTCCAGAAAATCCCTATGGATATATCAAGTCCTACATCCTTTATGTGAAAAATCGAGATATAGCTCAAACTCGCAACATGCTCCTCAATGAATTCGAGAAGGATACCACTCGTTTTGACATTCTTCAAGAAATAGGCAAGCTGTACTATTGTGAGGGTGATTTTGACAAGGCTTATGAAGTATACGATCGATTTATCAAGTTGAGAGATCGCCTAGGGATGGATGTCTATCATTTCGAATATTTGAAAATAGCTGATACGTTTATCAGAAAAGGTGAACAGGAGCGAGGAGAGCAATATGTCAAGGGTTTCAAGGAGTTCGCAGATGGTGATAAATCCAGATATAAGGATATTCATTATGTCGCTTACTACACCTATACTGGTCAGCTGGATAGTGCAGAATACCACATGAAGCGATTCGCTGAGCTCGACGGGTTTCAATATTGGATATTGCTATTCATTGAAGATGATCCTGGAATGGCTCCAATAAAAGACAAGCAATGGTTTAAAGAATCACTTTCCAAACTGAGAGAGACCTTCTGGAGTGATCACGAAAAACTAAAGGCGAAACTGGAAGAAGAAGATTTGATTTAATCCCATTCTTCAATTCATGATTTTAAAAGGATTAAAGCTTTTCTAATACGATTTCTTCGTTGAATTTTTTCACTATTTGATCCAGATAGTGCTTTACTCGAGCATATTCTGATTGAACGTATGTGGATTTCTTAAATTCATAATTTCCAGATACTGTAATTTCCTTTGCTTTTTCTGAGAATTCAATATTGATATCTACCAAATCATTATTTAAGTGATAGTCTTCAGGAATATTGGTAACCTTAAAATTTTCCGGAAGAATTAAGTCAACCTGAAACTCTTCGTTCCATGGGTAAATGAAATCAACAGGATAACTGCGAGTTTTTTGGGTTAGGTTGTTTTTAGATAAAGGTAGATTTAAAAAAGGCTTTACAATGATGTTATTGCCGATTTTTTCTGTTTCGAATTGACTTATTAAATAAATGGAATATGGTGCATGAACATTGTCATAACTCATTGTTTTGATTCGATTGATCTCTCCAATTTTTCCATTGTAGTAATTGCTGATTTTTACACTATCATTTTCAAATTTTGATCGATTTGCATAAGATTCATATTCTGAACCAGTTACTAATAGGTTAACGGATAAGTCCAATGATTGACTATCCAGTCTCATGGTGAGTTTTTTTGTTTCAGAGGATGAAATACTATTGGATAAATCTACCCATTGAACTTCCTCAATATCATTGACCATCAATCCTTTTTGATTAAAACATCTTAAAGGAAGTCGGTGATATGGAAGTAAATTTTCAGTAGCATCAGTTAAGAAAGGTGTGCCGCTTTTAATTAATGCAATCACATAATTTGTGAAATGATCGAAAGGATAATCACTTGATATTTTGCCATGACTTCTAGTGCTCAAGATTACTGGTTCAGCATCAATGCCTGCAGCCTCTAGCATGCCAATCAAGAATAAATTGATATCAGCGGAGTTTCCAGTTTTTGTTTTAAGGAAATCTTTGGCCGATTGAGAAGAATATTTGGATTCATATCCATTCCATTCAAAGTTCTCCTTGACATAATTGATGATTTTTTTGACTTGTTTGTCTGTTGAAAAATTCGAAATCTCAAGCTCGTCAGATAAGATACTTTTAGCAAGCTTAGAACTTGCTTTTTGATATTTTCCAAAACGCTCGTGCTTTATTAATGACTTATTCAGTTCTGACCAAGTTGAGATAATTTCTTGTGTTCCTCCATATGGGCTATGAAATTTTGAAAGCTGAAAATCAATTTTGACAATGTAATCGTTTATTGAACTTATATAGGATTCATCCACAAATGCAGGAATATCCTTCATTACATAGGTGTGGACATAATCTTGAAATTCTACTCCACTACCAATTTTTTGACCATAGGAACTGCCAACTGAGCCCCAGGTGCGTTTTTGTTCAGCTAATTCAGAATGATGGTAGTCTAGTTTTGACATACCTTGTGCTACGAAAATGTATTCATAAAAAGGAATCATTCTAACCTCGTATTCACTATAAATTGTTGGGATATTATCTTGAAAATTCCAGTCTGGTAATCTAAAATGAAAAGGGGTAATTAATGTATATTGATATTCTAAAACAGAACCATTCTGAACGTCAGGAAATACAAATTTCTTTACTTTCCAATTATTGCTTAATTGTTCTTCATAAATGTTAGAAGGGTCTAATCTTTTCCTAACCTTTCTGCCATCTTCCTCATAAACAGTATATGCGTCTATGGAATTTACTTTTTCAGTTTTGCCGAATCCATCTTCATAGAATGGGATACTAACTGCAGTAAGTTCTTCTGCTGATTTATCAAAGATTTTTATTCTTTTGTGTCTTGTAAACTGAATATCATAGCCATTGTCAGAATCTATGAATTTTGATTCACCTCTGTCATATAGAATTACTGCTTTTGCATCCTTATCTTGCTCATATTCGGTCATTTCCAATTCTTCAGCTGAGATTGTTCCGAAATTGATGTTTAATTTCTGCGCATAAATTTGATGGCAAGAACAGATAACGAATAATACAATTAGCTTTTTCATTTTATTACGATGGCTGTTTTCTTTTGATAGGTGTTTATTTGATCAATAAATGAATGAAATTCTTGATATTCATTTAGTGAAATGTCTTGGGCATTAAGTGCGAAATTTTCAACTATTGTAATACCATCATTTACTCTAGAAAATGAAGTATAGTAGGAGCCAAATTTGCTTTTAAAATCTGCAGGTTCTGGTAAATCAATGATTTTCGATTCTAACGATATGAAATTGAATGTTTTAGTGTAAAACTCATGTTTTGGAACGTTGATGCGGACTTTGTTCTCTCTTTGAATTGGATCTTCAAATTTCGGTGTAATTACCTGACATGGATTGATTACTTTAAAATTACCAATCTGTCTTACCAAATTAGAGTCATGGCCAGCTATAGATAAGCCTACAAATAGGCTATCTCTATGATCGTTAATAGGAATCCAGTTCTCAAGTTTAAATCCTTTAAGCTTTATTTGTTCAAGGATGAATTGGTTGAGTTTCTCCAGGTCATTCTCATTTTTATAATATCTGTAACTCATCATTTGTTCTGATCTGAGAGTTAGATTCAAGTGGATATTCCAATTGATACTATCCACTTGGGTGAAAATGTAATGATGTTCATTCAAAACATCTTGATGTGTTAATTCCGGTGTCATAACCAGATGACTTTGAGTATTACCAATACTTAGAGCATGTCGGTTATGCGTAGACTTTCCCAGATAATTGAATGGCGTTAGGTTGGAGGTGTTTTCTAGCCATATGGTATCGTTTTCGAGGGGGATAGATAGAATTACATGATTT
>CAXEKM010000602.1:0-5506 GCA_963996645.1 uncultured Marinoscillum sp. | reverse complement strand
TTAATTTTGGAAACTCTTTTTTCAACTGACGTGAGCAACTGATGCCGTCCATTACTGGCATATTAATATCTAAAACCACCACATCTACACTTTTAGGATTTCTTCTGATAAATCGAATGACCTCCTCGCCATTGGCCACAGTGCCTACTACAGAAATTTCATTGTCAGCACTTAGAACTTCCTTAATGCCTTCCATGACGATTGCATGATCGTCTGCAAGTAGGATTTTAATGTCTCTCATAATACAGGTACGTCTATAATGGTGGTGGTGCCTTTGTTTGGTTGGCTATCAATGGTTATGGAGCCGTCTAAGTTATCAACTCGTGATTCCAGATTTTTTAAACCCATTCCAGGCTCAATGTCTTCTTTATTAAAGCCTACTCCATTGTCATAATAAATGAGGCTTAGGTGGTCTTTGATTTGATTGAGTTCTAAGGTGATTTTGGAGGCGTGAGAATGCTTTAGGGTATTGTTCACTAGTTCTTGAATGATTCTGTAAATGTTCATGCTTAGCTCACTATCTAGTTGTGTGGTTATTTGAATATGATTCTCAACATGAAGAGAGCCTGATTCACCCAGGGCCGTCATCAATTCTTTCACGGCTATTTCTAGACCAAAGTGTTTCAAAACTCCTGAATCCAGGCTATGTGAGATTTGTCTGGTGGTTTCATTGGCTTGCTGAGCCACTTCACTAATTCGACTGGCTAATTGCTTAAGAGCTTCTGGATCTTTCTTGTTTTGCAACGAATCAGCGAACATATTTAATGTGACCAAAATACTCCCAAGGTTGTCGTGTAGCTCTTGGGCTATTCGCTTGTGAGCTTTTTCTTGACCGGCTAGCATGGCATAGGCGGATTTGAGTTCTTGCTGTTTAAGGAGGTCTTCTATTTCCTGATACTTGAGTTTTTGCTTGATCAGCTTCCGTTGATACAAATAGATAAACATCACGATAGCTGTTGTCAAAAGCAACATGCCACCGGTGCCTAATATTAGGATCCATTCCAGGTTTAAGTTGTTGGTCTGACCTTCCATAATCCAATTGTAAAAAGGATGTTTTTAAGGATGTTTGCGATATTGTGGAATGACCATGTTAAAGCAAGATCCGAAGAATTTATATACTGGAATAAAATCCAAGAGAATAAGGAGCCGGAGAAATAAAATAGGAATCCTATATTAAACCAGAATTCTGGAAGTTTTTCAAAAAAGATTTGATTTTGATTTTTAAATAGGTCATAGAAAAATGAAAATGCAAGAGCTAAGAAGAAAAGCATTTCTACTGTTCTAAGCACCGGATCTACTGTGGTGATACCATACATTAATATTGCAGCGAAATGTGTCAAAACAAGGCAAGAGCCAAATGCTATTGGTATTTTGGACTTCAGGAGAAGTTTAAAGTATTGGGAAATAATTAAAATCTCAAGGATGATATAGAGTTGGATTACGTAATAGGAGTTTCTAAAGATGTATGCAAATGCAAAAGATAAGCAATCTGAAGAAAAGGAGATCCAAATAAGAATGTAAATGAGTTTTTGTTCATTCGTAAGCTTTTTAATGAACAACCTAGTTATTATAGGTGCTAAAGCTGATAATATTGATAAATATCTCAGTTGGATCTCCATGGCCAATTTATTATGGGCATTGTTTGGGGCAAGGCATTGTTGTGTTTAAATATCCAGGATCATAGGGGTCTTCAAAATGAGATCCAGGGTCAACTAGTCCATAACTTTCTCCATCTGATGTTACTGGAGCTATCATGATGTCTTTATAAGGCCTTTTTCCATTATTGCCTGCGGGTGCATAAGACGTCACTAAATATACTCGGATTGCCTGTATCGTGTCTTTTCCAACCTTGGAATTAAGTGAATCTATTAAGGCTATATATTTTTTAAGTGAATCTAAACCTATCACGAATCCATAGTTTTCGTTTGTACGGTTTGCTCTTGTGACTGCTCTATTGACTTTTTGTTGTGCAGAGTCTCTGCTAATGATTCTTCCTGCGTGTTTAAATCTATCGGAATTTGGTGTCAAATTGGCTTGCAGGTCCTTATAAATATCAAGGTCATTCAAAGATTCAATGCAATTTTGTGTTTCTTGTTGAGTGTCATTTGATGGTTTGCATGCAGTAAATATTACGACACATAATACTCCAAAATAAATCAATTGTTTTCTCATTAGTTTGTTGGTTTTGGTTGATAATAAGGTAGTTGAATATACGATTACAAACCGTTAAACCAAAAATCTAACAAATAGAGGGAATTGTAAATACCTAAAAGGAGGTATCCTGATCAGTCCAAAAGATCTGGACGTCTTTCTTGAGTACGTTTCACGGCTTCATCATGACGCCATTTTTCGATATTGGCTTCATGGCCGGAGGTTAATATATCAGGAACTTTCCAACCTTTGTATTCAGCAGGTCGTGTGTAGACTGGGGGTGCAAGAAGGTTGTCCTGAAAGGAATCTGTTAGTGCAGATGACTCATCATTCAGTACGCCAGGAACTAAGCGAATTAAAGAATCTGCTAATACCATTGCTGCAAGTTCACCTCCTGAGAGTACATAATCTCCAATGCTGATTTCTCTTGTGACAAAGTGATCTCGTACTCTCTGATCTACACCTTTGTAATGACCACAAAGTAAGATCATGTTTTCATTCATGGATAAGCCATTGGCTATCCCTTGATTGAGTGTTTCACCATCAGGAGTGAGATAGATGACTTCCTGATAGTCTCTTTCAGATTTGAGTTTAGAGATGCAGGCATCAATTGGTTCTATCATCAGTACCATTCCAGCGCCACCACCGAATGCGTAATCATCCACATTCTTGTGTTTGTTAGTAGAGTAGTCTCGCAGGTTGTGTACATGGATTTCTACCAGTCCTTTCCGCTGTGCGCGCTTAACAATACTTTGATTGATAGGGCCATCAAACAACTCCGGTAAGCAAGTGATGATGTCTAATCTCATGATTCCGAGTTATCAAGATAGATGTCCAAAAGTCCTTCAGGTAACTCTGCCTTGATGATTTTATTGGAAAGATCTACTTCTTTTACAATTTCATCTTCGGCAGGTACTAGTACTTCTGCTCCATTGTGGTCGACACAAATCAAGTGATTGGTAGGCATTTCATAAACGCCAGTTACTTTACCTAGCAGTTGATCTCCATTGTAGAAGTCCATATCCACCAATTGATGGAAGTAGTATCCGCCATCGGGTAACTCTGGAAGGCTTTTTAAGGGGAGGAATAGATTTTTACCAACTAATTGCTTGGCATCATCTATGTTTTCAATGTCTTCGAAAGCCGTAATGGCCCGATCTCCATTGAATTGGAGGTATTCAATAAAAAATGGAACCAGTTTCCCGTTCATATCAACGAGCACTGATTCCATTTCTTGATACAATTCAGGGTGATCTACGTCTAGAAAGATTACAACCTCTCCGAGAAGACCATGGGTCTTGACCACATTACCAAGTTGGTAGCACTCATCAAAACCCATTGTTACTCCTTGTTAGTCTTTGTTTTCTTCAGAAGACTCATCAGCTTTTGCTTCAGCATCAGCTACTGCATCTTGTCCTTCTTCTTCTAAAGCTTTTTCTTCTTCAGAAGCACCAGCTTCAGCTACTTCAGCAGCAAGTGCTTCGTCAGCAGCTTTCTTTCTAGCAGCGATAGCTTCAGCTCTAGCAGCTGCAACTTTCTTCTCTGCTTCAAGTCTAGACTTAGCTTCTGCAGCTTTATCAGCAGATAGCTTATCCATTTTACCTTGGATTTTACCTTCTTTGTCTTGTAACCAAGCTGCAAATTTCTCGTCAGCTTGCTCTTGAGTCAAAGCTCCTTTGTTTACACCAATCTGAAGGTGTTTCTTAAGAAGTATACCTCTGTAAGAAAGCATCGCTTTTACTGTGTCAGTAGGTTGCGCTCCTTTCATTACCCAGTCAAACGCTTTCTCTTCGTTCAAAGAGATAGTTGCTGGATCAGTATTCGGATTGTATGTTCCGATTTTCTCAATGAATTTACCATCACGTGGTGCTCTTGAGTCAGCTATTACTACATCGTACATAGCTTGCTTTTTGCGTCCTCGACGCGCTAATCTGATTTTAACAGGCATAATTTTCTTTTAGTTATGGAACTCGTCCATTCAAAGATTTATTTATAAAAGGACCGCAAAGATAAGTGATATTTTGATTTTTTGAAAGGTACACTGAAAAACAGATAGTTAGGCTTTGATATTTGTTAAAGCGGATAGGCGATTTAGATAATAAACAATGTCTACATATATTTGTTGTCCAATAGACAAAAAGCGTTTTACGCCCATAAAATGGACAAATACTCATACATATCCAATGCCGATGTGGGGTACATCGACGAGTTATACCAGTCTTTCAAGGAAGATCCATCAAGTGTAGATGAAACTTGGCAAAAATTTTTTGAAGGATATGAGTTCTCTCTACAGAAGTATGGAGAAAATGGAGCACCAACCGGAGGGTTAGAAGGTTCCAATGAAATTAAGGTAAGAAACCTTATTTATGCACACAGGTCAAGAGCACACCTGAAGTCTGATACAAACCCTGTAAGACCAAGACGGCAGCACAATGTGCGATTGAATCTCGAGAATTTCGGACTGACACAAAATGACCTCAACGAGGAATTTGAAGTAGGTTCAGAGATTGGACTTGGAAGAGCTAGTCTAAAGACAATTATCGATAGACTAGATAAAGTATACCTCGGGCATATCGGGTATGAATACAATCACTTAAGAAATTCGGAAATTTTCGATTGGATGAAGCAGAAGGTGGAAAGCGAAGGTGCTACCATCGACCCAACCAATGCAGAAAAGAAAAGAATGCTACAAAAGTTGAATGAGGCTGTAGTATTTGAGAATTTCCTTCACACCAAATTTTTAGGTCAGAAACGATTCTCCTTAGAAGGTGGTGAGAATACCATTCCTGCTTTGGATAAGATCATCAGGAAGTCTTCTGAAATGGGAGTTGAGGAAGTCGTGATTGGTATGGCGCACAGAGGTCGTCTCAATGTTTTGGCCAATATCATGGGTAAAACTTATGAAGAGATCTTTGCGGAATTTGAAGGAAGTACCGATCCTGACTTGACTATGGGAGATGGTGACGTAAAATATCACCTTGGTTACAATAGTCACATTCAGGTAGGAGATAAGAAAATATATGTAAAGCTGGCTCCAAACCCATCTCACCTGGAGGCGGTAGATCCAGTGGTTCTTGGATACACAAGAGCTCAGATAGATGATGAGTATCGTGGAGATTCGAGCAAGGCTATTCCAGTATTGATACACGGTGATGCTGCTGTTGCTGGTCAAGGTCTTGTTTACGAATGTATCCAAATGTCATTGCTGCCAGGATATCAAACTGGAGGAACAATCCACTTTGTCATTAATAACCAGGTTGGTTTTACCACAGACTATGATGATGCAAGATCAAGTATCTACTGTACAGACTTAGCAAAGATCGTGGATGCTCCTGTACTTCATGTTAACGGTGAC
>CAXEKM010000601.1:0-1921 GCA_963996645.1 uncultured Marinoscillum sp. | reverse complement strand
TAAGAGCAATTATCTGCTGTACGAAATTTATAAAAAACGTAATGACCTTCCTTCTGCTCTTAAGTTTATAGAGGCATACATGAAGGAGAAGGAAACATTGATTGATCACCAGACTCAGCGTGTTGTCAATAGCTATGAGGCCATTGCCACCATGGAGCGCATGGAGAAAGAAGCTGAGATGGATCGTGAGAAAGCAGAAATCATAGATAAGAAAAACAAGGCAGAACAAACGTCTAAAATGAAGCAGGATTTCTTGTCTACCATGAGTCATGAGATCAGGACGCCACTTAATGCGGTAACAACCATTACATCATTCCTCCAGGAAACAGCTAGAGAGGATCAGGTGAGCCTGCTTAATTCGCTTCAGTTTTCATCTAACAATCTTCTTCGAATCATCAATGATATTCTTGACTTCAATAAGCTGGATGCTGGTAAACTGAAGTTGGAATCTGCTCCTGTAAAGCTTTGCAGTTTACTGGAGAATATTAGAGATACTTATTTGAGTCTTGCTGTTGATAAGAAAATTGATCTTAATCTCAATTTGAAAGGTGAGCTGTCTGAATGTTATCTGATGGATGAGACTCGAATTACTCAAGTGATGGGAAACCTGGTTAGTAATGCCATCAAGTTTACAGATGAGGGAAGTGTCACTATGGAGGTGGAGATGATTCTTCAAAATGACAATCGCGACAAGATTTTGTTTTCAGTTACCGATACAGGGAGCGGAGTACCTGAGGATTTTGTAGATCACTTATTTGAGAGTTTCTCGCAACCTGATTCGCATAAGACCAAGAAGCATGGAGGTTCTGGATTAGGCCTCGCTATTGTTAAGAAAATCATTGAGTTGCACGGAAGTGACATATTGGTCGATAGCACAGTTGGTGAAGGTTCTCGTTTCTATTTCGAAATAGAGCTGACCCGTACAGAGCCTGAGGAGAAAAAAGCGGTAGCCCACAAACCGGAAATACTCAACAAATCCATTTTGCTGGCAGAAGACAATATGATCAATGCGATGGTTTCATTAAAACTACTTGGCAAATGGGGGCTGAGTAGTGATCATGCTACCAATGGCGAAGAAGTTGTTCGTCTGGCAGGTGAGCAGACCTATGATTGTATTCTGATGGACATTCATATGCCACAGATGGATGGCTTTGAAGCTGCTCAAAGAATTCGTACTACATCTAATCCAAATCAAAACACCCCAATTTTTGCACTGACTGCTGATGTCATGGCTGGTCAAGAGTCATTCTCTACACTTTTTGATGGTTTTCTATTAAAGCCAATAGAACAGGATAAGCTTTATGAGGCTTTGGCTTCTATTTGATAAGGGAGATTCAGTAATTCTTCTTTTAATGATATATTGCCTCCGTATCCAACCATTACATAGGACAGTGATTCGGGCATTGAAAAGCATATCATTTGTTTTGACATTACTGCTACCCTTATTATCTATAGGGCAGTTGACTTTTCCATATAAAACATTCGATCCTCGAACCTATGGGACAGGAAGAGATGTTTGGTCAATTGGTCAGGCGAGCGACGGCACATTATATTTTGGTACATCATCCACTCTGGCGAGATATGATGGGGAAAGATGGGATTATACGACTATTCCTGGTGAGAACTCCATATTTTCAATTGAGGTAGATAGTGATGATAACCGAGTATATGTCGGAGCTGGTGGAAGATTTGGTTATTTCAACGAGCAACTAGAATACACGTCCTTAAGTGACCAATTACCTTCTGAACTTTCGGATTTTGGAACGATCTGGGATATAATTAGTTCGAGTCATGGTATATATTTTCGGTCTACTAGTTACATCTTTCGCTATCACCAAGACATATTATCTGTAATTAAACCTACAGGGAATTCTCCTCGGCCATTTGATGTGATCATGACGGTGAATGATACAGTTTATAC
>CAXEKM010000600.1:0-3662 GCA_963996645.1 uncultured Marinoscillum sp. | reverse complement strand
GGCTTCAAAGCAGGAATTGGTGATATAGGAGCAAAGTCCATCACATTACCCTTTGCACTGACCCACGTACCAGTTGCAATTGTATCACCAGCTTCATTTATGGTTCGGTGAAGCGCGGGATTCTCTTCCGCAGAAATAAAAGAGGATTTAATCAATGCATCCAGTTCAACAGCAATCTGCGTCAACTCTCTTGGTAACAAATGCACATTGGGATGAGCATCTACACCTACATTTTTCAACCCTGATTTTAACGGTGTTATTTCGGGTTTTAATCCGCTGATAATTTTAGGAGATTCAAACACACTATCAATGACAGGAATAGCCTTAAATCTTCGAGGAGTTGGCAAAGACATCCTATCTTCTGGAAACTCTACAGCATTTTGTTGCTGACATGAAGCAATCCAAAAGCTCACAAATAGGAGTGTGATTAGAAAGAGGAAATGAGCTGATTTATTTTGGTACAAAATCAAGTGTGGTTGTTGACGTGAACAAATATCTACAATTTCTCCAGTTGTTAGAATCCCAACTTCATTCAAAGAGCTTTTAAAGCTATTTGACCTTTGCTTTTGAGCACTATTTGTTAGTCATTATATTTACAGCGTCTCAAAGACTGTTATAACTTTCAATTTCACTCCCAACCACCTTGATCAGATTGAAGTTAATTACAGGGATTCTCCTATGCATTGGTGTACACTGTACTGCCCAATCAGATCTGCAATGGAAAAAATTGCCAACTGTTCAAGGTACTGAGGCTTACATCAACAAGCGAAAAGCTCTAATTGACACCATCATCCCTAAAGAACCAGCTCCGAGAGTCAAAGAATTATATAAAGAATCGAAGCTAGAGTTCATATCGATTGTTGTTCCTGATACGCTTGAACACATAAAATATAAGTCTTATCCTTTGAATTGGACGAAGAAAGAAACTCTTCCCAACGGAATGATCTTCAAAGACGAAGCCAGCTTCAATATCAAATATCTGGACAAAGGCCATGGATTGCCAGGCAACAGTGTGAGTTCAATTGCCGAAGATAAAGATGGGCTGATCTACATGACTTCAACAAGTGGACTTTTGGTACTAAATGGTTCTGAAATTACCATCTATGGTGACCATCCACATTTTGCATTTACCAGCTCAAAAAGCCTATTCTACGATCAAAACGGTAAAATGTGGATCGCATCAGATGAACAAGTGGGATTCATTTATGAAAACAAGCTATACCTCCCAGAAAAACCTATTTTCGGGGGTGTTCACCAGCAGCCTTTCAGAGAACATGAAAATGGAGACTTCTTCATTTCAACTAATTACAACGGCCTATACATTGTTAAGGAAGACTACCTACTCCATTATGAAAAGGGTCTTCCTCACAATATGATTACAGATGCTATTTTGACTAGTGAAAACAAGCTATGGATTGGTTTCGCTCGTCATGGTGTAGGGTATATTCAAAATGATAGTTTGTTCGCTTTCAAAGAGCTGGGTAATTACGGAACCACCCGTGCTTTTTTGGAATGCGAAGGCGAACTATGGATTGGGAATTTTTCAGCTCCACTTTTGAAGTACCGTAATGACTCACTATTTACAGTCAAATTAGAAGTAGTAACTAACTATGTGTATACGCTTGAACAAAATTCAAAAGGCATCTGGTTTACAGATTACAGTTATGGCCTCTTTCTCATCAAACCCAATGGAGAATATTACTTTTTTAATAAGAATAATGGATTAATTGACCGTAATGCATATGACCTGTTTATCGATAGTTATGAAAACGTATGGGTTGCGGATTTGCTCAATGGTGTATCTCGAGTTGATGAAAATTTCTTTCATTTAAAAGCCAATATTCCACATATTGAACGCATTAATGAAATAGAATGTGATAATGAAGGTAATTGTTGGAATTTCAGGAATGGCCGATTTTTAGTTAAAGAAACTTCAAAAAATTACATCCGATACAAAAACGAATCCGATTCAGAGTTCCCTGTATTGGCACATTGCCTGGATGGTTTTGTCAAAAATGATGAAGTCTGGATGGGAAGCTATGGCCAGGGCATCATTTCTCTGCAGAATATGGACTTCACCTTTTATCAACTTAAAGGTGCAGACTACTTTGATAATTCGATGCGTCACCTTCAATGTGACTCATATGATAGGATTTGGACAATTACTGAAAACAATCAATTACAGTACCTCCTTAACGGTCGTTTCTATAATTTATCCATAGCTCCAGAATGGAAAGATTATCAATTTGTCTCTACTGAAAAGATGGTGGACGGCACATTCTTCGTAACGACCAGAAGAAATGGAGTAATTCAAATAAAAGATGACCAATACAGAAAAGTTGTCTTATCAGAATCTCCAAACTCAAAATATATCTCCAAAATATTCAGAGATTCATCTGATGATTTATGGTTTTTCATGAATGGTGAGGTACAGGTCAGAAAACCTAATGGATCAATCATTAGAGTAGAAAACCAGGTATTTATAGACAATCCACTGAGAGATGTTGTTGAAGTGACAAAGAACCATTTCCTGGGAGTAAGTAGTAATGGGATTGTTTCTATAATAAGAAATTCGAGCGAACTTGAAGTTACCCTTTATGATCGTAGTGAAGGCCTGTACATGGTAGATAATGTTACTATTCACCAAAATAAAGATGGTGAGATCATCATAGCCAATTCCAACGGAATTGTGGTCTGCGATAGCTCGTTAATAAACACTAAACCTCCACCCAAACTGAGTTTCAATAGATTGGTTATTAATGACAGCACTGAGGTTGACCCTCATGGGGTTAAAATTGAGCAGCAAAAAAGCCTTGAATATGTATTTAATGTCATTAATTGGGGAAGTAAATCACAGTTGTATTACATATTGGAGCGCAATGGTCAGTCAAATACCAAATGGAATTCGATAGCTGGAAATACCATTCGGTTCAATGAATTAACTTTTGGCAACTACGTGCTAAAAGTATATGCACAGGGCAGAAACTCTAAAAGCACTGTTTGGGAAACTACGTTTGTCATTCAACCCTATTGGTATCAAACCATCTGGTTTTTTCTATTCATTTTCTTCTCTATCTCAGGGCTGATCATTGGATACTTCCTATTCAAACAGCGGAAAACCAGCCAGGACAAAAAGAAACTTGAAGCCCAGGTTGCCGAAAGAACCGAAGAACTTGTTCACGAAAAAGAGCGTGTGTTAAGGCAGTTGGAGGAAAAGGAAGTACTTCGACAAGAAGTACATCACCGAGTAAAAAACAACCTAACATTCTTAAAGAGCTTACTCTTTTTACGATCCCGAGCATCCACAAGCGAAGAGGTGAAAATCATCCTGGATGAATGTCAGGCAAGAATTCAAACAATGGCTCTGGTACATCAAAACCTATATGATGTAGATGATACGGTGGATATTAATTTCTCAAGCTTTATCAAGGAATTGTTCGTTGAGTTACACACACTGTTTGAAACAAACAAAGCAGTTGGCATTCAAATAGAAACGGGCAATATCAAAATGGATATGAAGTCGTCCATTTTCATTGGATTGATCCTCAATGAGTTGATCACCAACTCTTTCAAATATGCCTTTGACAATATCGAAAAGCCAATCATTTACGTACAAGTAACAGAATCTGAATCCTGGACATATCTCGAATATTGGGACAATG
>CAXEKM010000599.1:0-5812 GCA_963996645.1 uncultured Marinoscillum sp. | reverse complement strand
GCATCACAAGTTGTATTTCTGGAGGCTTTACACCACTATCCGACTTCAATCTCCTATGTCCTGGGGTGCATGGACTTTAATGGTAGTAACTCCTCTGTCCATTATTTGGAGCACTACTTATGTACGAGAAGTTTTTCCAAAATGGGATTGGAAATTTAAATGGCTATATGATCTGGAAGCGTTCTTCATTAAGCATCGAAGAGTTTTGGCCTGGATCATGGTGTTTTACTCTGTGATTTTGGGGATTTATACAGGAATTCTTTTGTCAGCTTTCAATGCCAGACCACTGTGGAATACTTCTATTCTTGGACCATTATTCCTGGCGTCCGGATTATCAGCAGGAGCTGCGGTAATCA
Organism: uncultured Marinoscillum sp.; assembly: GCA_963996645.1. Lineage (GTDB taxonomy): Bacteria > Bacteroidota > Bacteroidia > Cytophagales > Cyclobacteriaceae > Marinoscillum. Next base: position 5,456 of record CAXEKM010000599.1, on the reverse strand, counting down.
TGGGGTTCTCTAAAAATGAATTGGAGAGAAAGCTATTTAGTCAACTAGATCTGGTGATCATAGGAGTGGAGGTATTTTTCATTATTCACTTATTCATGGGATTGCTGGCAAGTACTGAAGTACAAATTGAAGCTGCTCAGTTATTCCTAGGTGGTCAATATACTTTGCCATTCTGGATTTTTGTGGTCTTCATAGGAATGGTTGTTCCTGCACTTTTGGAATTATTGGAGCTAAGAGGCCAGAAGATTCCAGTAATCATACCAGTAATACTCATACTGGTAGGAAACATCATGTTACGATTCATCATTGTTTATGCCGGTCAGGCGAGTAGATATCTATATTAATCATGTCACATCACAATTATATCACCGGAAAAACGAAGTATATGAACCCTTATTTAGCAGGGGTTATACTAGGGCTTGTTTTGTTGTTGTCATTTTATCTGACAGGTAGAGGACTTGGGGCAAGTGGGGCTATGAAGAGTGTGGTAGTAACAACCGTGGAAACTGTGGCGCATGCTAAAGCCGAAGAATCTGGATTCTATGGCAAATACATCGTTAATGGACAAAACCCTATGAATAGTTGGCTGGTATTTCAAGTTCTTGGAGTGGTAGTCGGAGGTTTCATTTCTGGCGCTGTATCTGGTAGGCTTTCTCTCAATACTGAGCACTCTCCCAATATCACTAAGAAGCGCAGGATTGTTATGGCTATACTGGGAGGAGCATTATTTGGATTTGGATCTCAGTTTGGTCGGGGATGTACCAGTGGTGCTGCTCTGAGTGGTATGGCCACCCTATCCTTAGCTGGATTTGTAACGATGGCGGCCATCTTCGGAACTGCTTATGCATTTGCTTATTTCTTTAGAAAAAATTGGATTTAACATGGGACCTGTCATACCAATACACGAAATCTCACAAGAGCTTAATTTTCTAATTGCTTTTATCATTGGAATTGGATTTGGGTTTGCTCTGGAGCAAGCTGGTTTTAGTTCTAGTCGAAAACTGGCTGGAATGTTTTACGGATATGATACCACGGTGTTGAAGGTGTTTTTCACTGCTGCCTTAGTGGCCATGATCGGCATCTTATTCCTCAATTACTTCGAGATGCTTGATACGAGTATCATCTATGTGAATGAATACTTTATCAACTCTGCCATCATTGGTGGGGTCATCATGGGAATAGGATTCATTGTTGGTGGCTTTTGCCCAGGTACTAGTGTCTGTGCCGCTGCCATCGGAAAGTTGGACGCATTGGCTTACTTAGGTGGGAGTTTGCTCGGTATTTTCATATTCGGTGAAACCTATCCACTATGGAAAGAAATCTATATGAAAAATTATCTGGGAGGGATAAAGCTCTCCACCACATTAGGCATCTCTGATGGATTCCTTGTTCTTCTGGTTATAGTAGCAGCTGTGATCATGTTCTGGATAGGAGAGTGGGCTGAAAAGAAATTTAAACGACCTGATATCACTAAAGAACTCTAAACCTTAAAATGATGAAAAGTAGAGAACTTTTAACAGTAATCGTATTAGCCTTAGGTATCACAGGAGCAATGCTCCCTGGCCGAAAGAATGACTCCATTGCACTGAACGAGCGAGAGATGTTACAAGAGATGCTTTTGGAAACTAATTATGTTTCTGTCGATGAATTAGCACATTTATTGATCTCTGGAGATCCATCCATTCAATTGATAGACGTAAGACCAGCTAGTGAATTCAAAGATCCACTACCCAGGGCAATCAACATTCCAATAGATTCCATCTTCACAGAAAACTATGCTTACTTATTTGATCAATTCATCAAGAAAAATGTCCTTTATGGACTAGATGATGAGTTGGCTACACAAGTATGGATGATCATGAAGCAACAAGGTTTTAAGAATAATTACTTGTTGAAGGGTGGGTTAAATGAATGGAATGCTGTGATACTAGATCCAGAGCTACCTCCACAAACAGCTTCTAAAGATGAGTTTGACTTATATGAGAAGCGAATGGCTTCCCGTCAGTTCTTCACTGGGGCCAAATCACTTCCTAAAATCGAGTTTACTCCAATTGCACCTATACAAGGTCGCAAGAAGAAAAAAGTACAAGGTGGTTGTAGTTAAAATTCAAATGTTATGAAATCTTCTATTAGACCATTGGGCATAATTACTTTATCCTTATTTGGGTTTTTGCTAATTGTGTCGTTTTATGCAGACAAAAGCCAGTTTGAACTAACTGCTAAAGAGATGCATGGTAAAGTATTGCAATCGAATTATCGATTGGACTCTGTTGGGCTATCAAAACTCGTGGATCCTATTTTGATTGATATCAGAGATGAAAGATCCTTCCTTGTCGATCATCTGGATTATTCAGTAAATGTCCCATTATCTCAATTACTCAATGATGAAAATTTAAAATTGATCGGGGAATCAAGACCAAAAGTGATCATATCTGACGAACGAATTCATGCGAATGAATCCTGGATGCTGCTGACGCAAATGGGATATGATTCTTTGTTCGTTTATAGGCTTTAAAAGAAAGAACCCAATCACAAGTGTGACTGGGTTCTTTATTCCGCCAGATACGTTCTATCTGGCCCGCCTGTATTGTGAACCTAATGAATTATTTGATTTCTACCCAAAGATTTTGGTGCAATGTTGGCTATGTTTCGACGAAAATTCGGAAAGAATTATTTAGCAATCCAGTTGTACGCATTAATAGTAAAGTAACTAAGAGATACGCTTAGGTAAATCACTTATTTTAACTCAAAGAAGTGATTGATTTTTATTTGTTGTTCTCCTTCACGGTTGTCAGAAGAGTAGCAAACTAAAGTAGACTTTTCATTTATCAATTCGTTCTTCCAGTAATGCCCCATGAAAGTAGACCGGGCGATTTGCGCTGTGACCTGTCCTTCATCATCAAATAGGATATTTTCAGGCCAGATGCCTATTTTAGGAGTTTTGCTTCCAATTTTGAACAATTCATAATTGTCTTTTTCGATTAAATTAAACGGTCCAAATAAATTAGCAACCGTTTCATTTTGTGGATCTTCATAGACTTCTTTTGGAGTGCCCTGACGAATTATTGAGCCTTGATGCAGTACAGAAACTACATCACCAACTTCAAGTGCATCTCTGGTGTCATGAGTAACTAATAAAATCGCAGTTTCCGTTTCTTTAGCCAGTGTCTTGATCTCACTGAGAAGTGAGGATTTGGTTCCAAGGTCCAGATTAGAAAATGGCTCATCCATGAGTAACACATCTGGTTCATGGGCCATAGCTCTGGCGATAGCTACACGCTGTTTTTCACCACCAGATAACAGAGATATATCTTTATCTCGCAGGTGCTGAATCTTGAAGAGGCCTAATAAAGTCTCAATTCGCTCTTTTTGGTAGTCTTTGGTATAGGCGAGGAGTTCGTAACGGATATTTTCCATTACGGTCATTTTGTGTTTTAGCTTGAAATCCTGATGAGCAATGCTAATTTCTTCATAACCGGGAACAAGTCTGTCTTTTGGGCCTTCAATGACTTCACTGTCCAAAGTAACATGACCTTCATCGGGATCCAGATGGCCAGCAAGTATTCGTAATAGAGAGGTTTTGCCTGATCCACTGGGACCTAATAAAACATGAACATCTCCGGTGGTGAGCCCAAGGGAGATGTTCTCTAATATTGTCCTGCCTTCGTAGGTTTTGTGTATGTTATGTGCCTCTAAGATTGGTTTCATTTCGAGAGACGAAGATATACTGGAAAAATTAGCCAGTATAGCTTACGCGGTAAATTGCTCCTTTCAAATCATCAGAAATTAACATGGACCCATCAGGTAGAAATAAAATAGATACTGGTCTACCCCATGCCTGATTTGTTTCTTTATTTAAGAATCCAGTGATGAAGTCTTCGTAAGCTACTCCCTGACCATTCTCTATTTTTACTGTGGTGATTTTGTGTCCAGTATGCCCTGCTTCAGGAGTCCTGTTCCATGAGCCATGTTCTGCGATAAACGCTAAGTTTTTATACTCTTCAGGGAACATATTTCCAGTATTAAATTTGATTCCAAGCGGAGCAACATGTGGCCCAAGTTTTTGAGCTGGCTTGATGAAATTTTCGCAAGGATATTTATCGCCAAACTCAGGGTCTGCTATATACCCTCCGTGGCAGTATGGATACCCAAAGTGTTGGCCTGCTTCAGTAGCTCTGTTAAGCTCACAAGGAGGGATGGTGTCTCCCAAAGCATCTCTTCCATTATCGGTAAAGTACATGTCCCCAGTTTCTGGATGCCATGTAAATCCAACGGTATTTCTTACTCCATGTGCAAATACCTCTCTTCCTGAACCATCAGGATTCATTCGGGTGATCGAAGCATAAATGCTGTCTTTACTTTCACAGATGTTGCACGGAGCACCAACTGGAACATATAGTTTGCCATCAGGACCAAAGTCTATGAATTTCCAACCATGATGAGCATCCGTTGGGTAATCATCATAAATCAAGGTTTTACTTATTTTAGTAAAATCATCTTCTATGTTTTCATATCTCCAAAGTTTACTTACTTCTGCCACATATAGGTCGCCATCGTGGAACGCAACACCATTGGGCATACGCATACCGGTGTCCAAAACATAGCGAACATCCGCTTTGAAATCTCCGTCAAGGTCTTTGAGTGCATAAACTTCATCACCACCACGTCTGTTTCCAACATAAACTACTCCGGATGGGCTGAGTGCAAGTGATCTGGCATTGTTTACACGTGCAAATAATTCGATCTTAAAACCGTCAGGTAGAGTCAATTGATCGAACTCTATTCCTGCCATGTTTTGTAGGTCAGTTGTTTCTTCAGTTGCACTCCAGGTGATCGTAGCTGTTTCTTCTTGTTTCTGATTTTCTGAAGTGCCACAGCCGAATAGTGTAGCTAGGATAATAAGACTCGGTATGTATAGTTGTTTCATGAAAAGTATGTTTCTAGGTTAATAGATTAGTTGGATTTTTGTTCAGCAATATTGTGTTGTTGTGCTTTTAATAAACTCTTGATTTCAGTAAGTTCAGCCTGAAGCTTATTCATATGATCAATTAGTTGAACATGTTCTACGTGTACAAATTGCTTGATATGCTGCTCTTCTTCTTGCAGACTTCTCTGATGCAATTCATTCATTGTATTAACCACAATTGCAATGAATATGTTAAGTGTGGTGTAGGTGGCTATTAAGATGAAAACGATAAAATAGATAGCCGAAAATGGCATTTCTTGAATTATTGGCCGAGCAATTCCTGACGACCAACTCTCTAAAGTCATGATTTGAAATAAAGTGAATAATGAGTCACTCAAAGATCCGAAATATTCTGGGTGAGCATCTCCAAAGATATTATTGCCAATTACCGCGAATATGTAAAAGATGATCATTAATAAAACACCAATCCAACCAATACTTGGAATGGCATGAAGCAATGATTCGATAATGATTTTAAGTTTTGGGATGT
>CAXEKM010000598.1:0-4362 GCA_963996645.1 uncultured Marinoscillum sp. | reverse complement strand
TTCTTCCAAAGGTTGAAGAAAAAGTCCGCCACCACATCCTTCGCTAGCTCTTGCGAATCACATATCACTTTAGCATATGCATAGAGTCGTTTAAAGTAAGTCTTATAGACTAGCTCAAACTGAGCTTCTCTCGTGCTATGTGACAAACTTTTGTGGATCGATATATTACCGAGACTCCCGGACATAGTGTGCGCTTGATTGATGAAATATGAAATTGATATTTTCAACCATCAATTGGATTTACAAATTATCAATACACATATTATTAAAGCAAAGTATTGGATTATTTTCAATTTTCAAAATAACGTAGCATTTACGTTTAATGATCGTTGAAATTATTTTTCAATCGTTTTCAGACACCAAACAAAAAACGGATGCCAGTTTCCCGACACCCGTTTACATCCCAACAAACTAATGCGTTAGCCAAGAAGATTTGGCGTATTTTGATAGGTTTTCCATAAAAACTCTCCGAACAATGTATTTGCCCAGGCAAACCAGGACCTGGAGAAGTTTTTAGGATCATCTTTATGAAAAGTTTCGTGCATAAACCCGGTATCGCCATGCGTAGCTTTCAGCATTTGAATGCACTTTTTAATTTCTTGATCACTTGTACTTGTTAATCCCTGAATGGTGATAGCCATCGGCCAGATCATGTCCATGCCTACATGTGGACCACCAATACCTGCTCCTGCTTTCCCTTTGAAGAAGAATGGATTATCCGTTGATAGTACGAACTTTCTTGTATTCTGATATACGGGATCATTCACATCAATAGCTCCCAGATAAGGCAAGGACAACAAACTCGGTACATTGGCGTCATCCATTAACAAATGACTTCCAAATCCATCAATCTCAAAGGCGTAGATTTCTCCATATTTTGGATGCTTTACTTTAGCATATTGATCCAATGCTACAGCCACTTCTGAAGACAAGCTTCGCATTTCCTTAGAAGTATTCTGTTCTCCATGAATGGCCTCCAACATATCCGCGGCTTGTTTAAGACTTACAACCGCAAAGAAGTTTGAAGGAATAAGAAATGAAAATACCGTAGAGTCATCACTTGGACGAAAAGCAGAACTAATCAACCCAACAGGATTGACCGGATAGCCATAGCCATGTAAATCACGCGTATCCGTACCTACTGCAGTGGTTCGCTGAAACTTATAACTACCCTTCCCATTCTTTTGCTGCTGGTCTTTGAATACTCTAAGAATCTCACCCATAGCTTTCACCCAGGCAGCATCAAATGGAGCAGTATCTCCAGTGGTCTTCCAATAATGATAGCCTAACCGAATTGGATAACACAAGCTATCAATCTCCCACTTACGCTCATGAACCCCAGGTTTCATATCCGTCAGGTCTGTTGACCACTCTCCTCTTTTGTCCGGATTTTCGTAAAAAGCATTCGCAAACGGATCTTTGAGAATGTAACTGGTTTGCCTGTTGACTACACCTGCAATTAAGTTTTTCAAGTCCTTATCCTGGTTCGCAAACTGCATGTAAGGCCAAACCTGAGCAGAACTATCTCTTAGCCACATCGCATCTATATCCCCAGTGATGACATAAGTATCAGGCTTACCACCATCCTCAGAATAGGTTACGGTCGTATCGAGTGTATTCGGAAAGCAGTTTTCAAATAACCACACCAGTTCCGGATCCTTGACATTTTTAGCAAATTCCGCGATAGCTTTCTCTACGGACTTACTTGTAAAATTTCTTTTTGATTGGGCTGTACGAACTACCGGAAAGGATGCTTGCGCAAAAAGTGAGGTAGGGTTTATAAAAGATGCGGCACCAAGCACAGCTGTGCTTTGAAGAAAGGTTCTTCTCTCCATTACTTAGGGGGTTAAAAAATCATCAAATTGGTTACTCAATGTTGGTATAAAGTAGAGCTCCACTAAATCGCGGAGCTCCTAACCAAATAAACTAAACTTATTCTTGAATAGCGTTAATCACTGCTTCGTTGGCTTTCTTAACAGCCTTCTCATCCAGCTTGATTACTTTTCTATCATAGGTCATTAGACCATTCACTTCTCCTTCCACATCTGTAGTTTGGGTATATACTGCAGCCGAGAAACCTGTTTTAGCCATCTGAGCAAGCTCTTTAGCAAACTCCACATACTTATCAGTTACTTCTTTAGACGTTTTGAACTGTACGTATCCCCAGTTTCTGTCAGTTACCCAAAGGTGATCTTTCAGTGCCAACCCTATTCCGCCGTACTCACCAAGCACAGTAGCTCTTTGACCATCGTACAAGAACATTTCTGGACCAGGATAGTGATGTAAATCCAACATATCTCCTACAGGAAAATGGTTACCACCACTTGCAGGGTTTACGATTCTAGAAGCATCATAAGCCATGGTCCATTTCACAATTTCTTCTGTCTTGAACTGACCCCAAGCCTCATTGAATGGTACCCAACAAACAATACTTGGATAGGAATACAGGTAATCCATGATTTCTTTCCACTCTTTTCTGTAGATCGCCTCAGACTCTGGAGTTCTTTGCAATTCAGTCCCGGTGAAATATTGTCTCATTTGCCAGATAGGTTGAGCATCGCCATTAGGCATGTCCTGCCAAACCAAAATACCCAAACGATCACAATGTGTATACCATCTAGCTGGCTCCACTTTCACATGCTTTCTGATCATGTTAAATCCGAAATCTTTGGTCTTTTTGATATCATAAGCCAAAGCCTCATCTGTTGGTGCAGTATATAAGCCATCAGGCCACCAACCTTGATCCAATGGACCAAACTGGAAGTAATCTTTGTTATTCAATTGCAATCTTACGATTCCATTAGCATCTCTTTTAGATGAGATTTTACGCATAGCGAAGTAGCTTTTCACTTCATCAGTTGCTTTTCCAGCACTCATCAAAGTCACTTTCATATCATATAAGAAAGGTGACTCTGGAGACCATAGCTTTGGTGATGGCAATGAGATCGCCACTTTTTGACCTACTGCAGCTTTCGCTGTTTTGATTACCTGCCCGGCAGCAGACACTTCAATAGATACTACGTCTCCATAAGCAGCACCTGTGGCTGCTACTTCTACAGAAACAGTGTTGTTATCGATGTTTGGAGTAGTTCTAATGCTCGCAATTGACTTGGTGCTCACTGGCTCCAGCCAAACCGTCTGCCAGATTCCAGTTACTGGAGTATACCAAATACCTTCTGGACGATTTACTTGTTTACCTCTTGGCTGAGGACCAGAGTTGGTCGGATCCCAAACTTTTACTTTTAACTCTTGCTTACCTGAAGCCAGGTATGGAGTGATATCAAATGAGAATGGTGTGTATCCACCTTCGTGCATTCCAATTTTCACATCGTTGATAAAGATTTCGGCTCTCCAATCAACTGCTCCAAAGTGCAACAACACATTTTTACCATTCCAATTAGATGGCACTTCAAATGATCGATGATACCAAACGACATTTTCCTCTCCTACTTGCTTCATTACGCCAGACAAACTAGACTCGACAGCAAATGGAACGAGGATCTTCTCGGAATAGGAAGATGGCTCCGCATCTTTCGCAGGAACTATCGCCACATCCCAAAGCCCATTCAAATTCTGCCAGTCTTTTCTTTCCATAATAGGCCTAGGATATTCTGGAAGCGGATTGTTTGGATCAACTTTGCTGCTCCAATCGGATTTAATCTTGTCGCCCGCAGGTTTCCACTGAGCCTGAGCAGAAGCCACAAACCCAACCATCATTGCGATTAATACTGTTTTCCTCATTCTTCTTTATTCGTTGTTAGTTTCAAATTCTTCACAAATCGACCCTATCCAATTGCAGAAGCATTTAAACGTAACTTATACGCTTGATTAACCATACAGACGTCCGCGATATAGGGTGATCTATTAGTAAAGAGTCATAAAAAGCCTTGAAGTATTACAAACACCTAAATAATTGTAGGGCTGACAAATGATTCTAGCATTCATTATGAACAGACTAATCGACATTCAAAAGCATTGCTAAATTCACAAAACTCAGGACGAGTGAAAATAAATTCACTATTTTGGTTCTCTTTTTTGAGAACTAAAAAAACCTTTATACTTTTGCTCCGTAAATAGTCTACATGATGGAGGGAGTAAATCTAACAGAAGAGCAAAAAAGACTGATCGAAAAGCTAGGAGTGAGCACCGAAAAAGAAGGGATGCCACCAGCCCCTGCACGTATTCTGGCTTTATTAATGATTTCACCGGAATTAGAATTAACCTTTGACCAGATCCGTGAAACCTTAAATCTAAGCAAAAGCGCAACAAGTAATGCGCTTAACATGCTACAAAGCATGGATCGAATTGACTATATCACCAAATCTGGAGAACGTAAACGTTACTTCAAAAGCAGAATAAAAT
>CAXEKM010000597.1:0-8024 GCA_963996645.1 uncultured Marinoscillum sp. | reverse complement strand
GTGTTGATTATGGGTAGTGGCAATATGGTTCATAACCTGAGAATGGTAGATTGGGCACACATGAATACACCAGATTACGGGTTTGATTGGGCTAAAACGATTAGCGAAAAATTCAAAACACATATCAATAGCAAGACTCATAAAGACCTGATCAATTACATGAATCTGGGACCTGAAGCCAAATTGGCCATCCCAACTCCAGATCACTACTATCCAATGCTTTATTCTTTGGGCTTACAAAGTGATAAGGATGAAGTAGATATCTTCAATGACAAATATGTCGCAGGAAGTTTAACCATGACTTCCTTAAGAATAGGATAAATAAAGAAAAGGATAAAAGTCCGCAGACTTTTATCCTTCTTTTGTTTGAAGCAATTCTGTTTCGATCAACTCTACCAATGCTTGTTTTGGCAAAGCTCCCATCTGCATTTTTGGTTGCCCTTCTTTAGGTATGAATAATATACTTGGAATACTTCTGATTCTGAATGCACCAGCCAACTCCTGCTCTACTTCTGTATCCAGCTTGTAGATGACGATATCATCTTTATACTCTTCTGATAACTCCTCAAAAATAGGTGCCACCATCTGACATGGTCCACACCAGTCTGCATAGAAGTCAATGATAGCAGGTTTGTCACCTTTATAGTTCCACTCCTGATCTTTTGTATAGTCAAACACTTTATCCAAAAAGAGTTCTCTTGTCAATTTTACTGTAGCCATAACTTATATAATGTTTACTCTATATTACGGTAGAGCCTTTGCTGAGAATGTAACATTTGTTGCATAGCAGATAATTCCAATTGATAAGGATCTCTCCAAAATCCATTCGAAACTTTAATAATCTGAGGATGCACATCCAGTTCGAAAAATTTTTAAAATTTATTTAATGGACGGGCATTATTCATTTTAGATTTATGTGAAGTCAAATCATTTAAGAAATAAAAGCTGTTTGAGTTGTACGATAATCATCAAATCATCTTTTGAAATTATCATCAACGAGTTCTTTTATTTCATGATTTTACAAGCATAAGTCGTTAAGAAATGAATACAGCCCTAGATTTTTGCTACTTTTCATCAATGGAAAAGTAGAGAAAGAAAATAGCATCACAAAAGTGGAGAGTCCTTCAGCTGCCAAGTCAAAAGCTACGTGATCTCTCCAAAATCCAGTATATTTCTATACATTTTATCACTCTAACCTCAACTATTATGGAAAAAGCGAAAGCTCCCGGGTATTTCATGGCTGTAGCCATCATCTTACTTATTTGGGATCTCATCGGTGTAGCTGCATTTGCTATGGATCTGATGATGACTGAAGAAATGATCGCCATGATGCCTCCAGAGCAACAGGAAATGTACCTCAACACGCCAGGATGGACCAAAATTGCCTATGGAGTTGCAACGATTGGAGCAGCACTTGGCTGTATCGGGTTATTGATGAAAAAAGCCTGGTCAAAGCTTTTGTTCATCATATCTTTAATTGGTGTAGTTGTTCAATTCGGCTATACATTCATAGGAATGGGAGCTTTGGATATCGTAGGACCATCGGCGCTGATCATGCCAATAGTCATTTTTGTAATTGGTGCTTATCAGATCTTTTTATCCAATAAAGGACAGAAGGAAGGTTGGCTGATCTAATTTTTTTCAAGTCCTGAGGTGATATCAGTAGTCTATTTAATACATACTCATAAATGAAACGAATAAACTCATGTTAGATCGTCAGGACTTAATTAAAAACCTCTATCTGGAGAGTTTTCCAGATGTGGCCAAATACATTGCCAGTAAAGGAGGTACCCTGGATGAAGCCAAAGAAATATTTCAAGAGGGGATCATCCGCTTTTATGAGCAAACTATTGTAAATCAAAATCCAATCAGAAAAGGAGATAAAGCCTATTTATTCGGAATTTGTAGAAATCTGTGGCATAGTCATTTTCAACAGAAACTACGTCAAACATCTATCGGTAAAACTGAGCCTTCAGAAGAAATGTCTTTTAATGAGTCGGAACGACTTGTCTCCTATCTGAAAGCTGCTGGTCAGAAATGCATGGACCTACTTCAATCGTTTTATTATGAGAAGTTATCGATGACACAATTGGCCAATCGCTTTGGTTACCGATCCGAGCGATCTGCTACTGTTCAAAAATACAAGTGCCTGGAAAAGGTGCGTGATGAAGTAAAATCCAAATCATTGACTTATGAGGACTTCATTGCATAACCTGGAGATCATTGAGGAAGCAATCCTCAATAGCTCCAAAGAACATCAGGTATTAATCGAAGCTAAATCTATATTGGAGCCCAAACTCCAGGAAGACATTATGCTTCAATTGGTCACTTATGAAACCGTAAAATCTTACGGAAGAGAACTCCTCAAAAGAGAAATAGCAAAGGTTGAACTTGAGCTATTCTCACAGTCGCGGTTTTCCGCATTCAGACAAAAAATCCTTTCATACTTTAAGTCTTAACTACCATGTCTATTCACTCTAGTGTTATCCCAATGGTCATCGACCAGAATGGGCGGAATGAACGCGCTTATGACATTTTCAGCTTGCTGCTGAAAGAACGAATTGTTTTCTTGGGAACACCTATCAATATGGAAGTAGCCAATCTCATTGTCGCCCAATTATTGTACCTCAACAGTCAGGATCCCAACCGTCAAATTGATCTGTATATTCAAAGCCCTGGAGGTGAAGTCTATGCCGGGTTAGCTATTTATGATGCAATGCAAATGATCTCAGCCCCAGTCTCTACCGTAGCAGTTGGATTTACCGGGAGCATGGGTACTGCGTTGCTGACATGTGGTGCCAAAGGAAAACGCTATGCCCTTCCCCAGGCAACCATCCATATGCACCCAACAGGAGGCGGAGCAAAAGGATATACCGAAGACGTGGTGATAGCCACTTCAGAGCAGCAGCGCCTACAAACTCAGCTTTTTCACATCATGGGTAAAAACACGGGACATAGCTGGAAAGAAATAGAAGAATTCTTTCTTCGTGATCGATTTCTCAATTCCCTGGAAGCCAAAGAATATGGACTAGTGGATGAGGTTCTGGGTGACACTTCTAGTTTAATCAGTTTTAAGAAAACAGAACCAGAAGTAGCCTTTCAATGACGGCTAATCGATTAGTTCTCTAAACTTTCGAACTGTTTCTTCATCCGCCACTTTGGTGATGTATTCGGAGTTTGGAATAGCACCCATAGCTATCTGATTATTTTGAAAGGTCATTTGGCTATGGACTGTTTTTCGTCCACTTCCATGTACCTCAGGAGCATCAGTATATTGAACAAAAGATTGAATGTTATCCAATCGGATTCCTCCACCGCATAGAATGGCAATCCTTCCGTCAGCCTGTTGAATCAGGTGCTTGATGATTTCCTGACCACTGATTACTTCTGGATGAAGGCCTGAAGTCAACACTCGATCACAGCCTATTTCAATAAGATCTTCCAAAGCTATGCTTCCATCTTTGACCATATCAAATGCCCGATGAAAAGTCACTTGCATTGGTCTTGACAGTTCAATAAGCTCTTGTGTCCTCTTCTTATCTACAGTGCCATCAGGGTTCAACAACCCAAATACAACTCCATCAGCACCTAGCTGCCTGGCCATTTCAATATCCGACTTCATGATTTCAAACTCCTCTTGAGAATAGAGAAAGTCTCCTCCTCTTGGACGGATCATCACCATTAGTCCAATGGAAATTTGAGTACGAACCGCTTTGATCATGCCATAGCTTGGAGTGGTACCACCTTCTACTAAATTATCACAAAGCTCCACACGATCTGCTCCACCTGCTTGAGCTGCCTGAGCAGAAGCTACCGAGTCAATACATATTTCAAGAAGTCGACCTGCCATGATTCAATATTAATGAAAAGCTAATTGATCAGGTCAAGCCATTATTTGAAATCAATTTGCTTTTTCCAAAATTGGTGTCTATCATTGAATAACTAAATTTTTAGTTTAACATGATGAAAAAACTGATCAACCTCACTCTTGTCATTACAACTGCCTTTTTTACGGCTTGTTCACCTCAACAAAACGAGACTCCAAAGACATACTTAAGCGGTAAATATTCACCAGCGAATGACTCGGTAAAAATCTATTTAAGTTTAGCATCAAAGGAAATTGATTATGACTATCCCATTTATCTAGACTCCACATTGACCAATGATAGCGGCGAGTTTATGATGGAATTAGCGATTACAGAACCACTAGAGGTTGCCATTAAAAATGATTAAGAATATCAATTAATCTATCTGGAGCCTGGTGATAGTATTTATTATGAATCTGACAATAACTACCGCACAATCATAACTGAAGCCACTGGCAAGGGGGCTGACAAACTTCTGCTTCTAAGTCGCGTAGACACCTTATTCAGCTTTCTCAACATGAGAGAGTATGACAGTGCTGAAATGGATCTCCAATTCAGACAAAGAGATCAGGTATATGAACAATTGTTATCAGCCGCGAAAACAACTTATTCACCAGCTTTTAATGATTATCTCGAAGCTACTTACCTTCAAAGCAAACACTATTACGTCACTTCATTTCATCGATACATGCAAATGTATGACATGAAACTTCCATTGGATACAGCTGCTCAAGAACAATTGAATGAAAAGCTAATCGCCTTCTCGAAAAAAGAAGTAGATCATGCGAATTTCAATAGAAGTATTTACACTCATTTACTCCGACAAATTTATCATGACTCACTTGACTGGTCACAAAGAATAAGCACTTATCAGCAAGCTGCCTATGGGTTAGAACTTTCTGATTCTCTAACCAATCAATTGCTAGCGCAAGGTTATTTGATGTTTTTGAAACGAGGGCAAATAAAAGAAGTAGAGCCCTATATCAATGAGTACAAAAACAAGTTACCTAATACCTTGTACACCCAAACACTTACAACAGAATTCGAGGAATGGAAAGCGCTAAGTGTGGGCGAATTTGCTCCTCAGTTCAATGCATTATATGCTGACAGCACAAACTTTAAACTTTCTGACTTAAATGGGAAGGTCGTTTATATCGACATCTGGGCTACGTGGTGCAAGCCATGTTTAGAAGAAATGCCTTATGCCGAGGACATTCACAAAGAATTTGAGAACGAGGAAGATATTGCATTTCTAAATGTATCCGTAGACAATTCATGGATCAACTGGTCTAACTATTTGGACAAACACTCAGAGCCAGATGTGATAGATGTACTTACTCCTGGTAATTTCAATTCAGACATTGCTACAGCCTATAAAGTGCAAGGTATTCCACGATACATGATCATTGATAGAGAAGGAAAAATCTTTTCCATAGATGCACAACGCCCTTCTAGTGGAGACAAACTCATTGATCAACTAAATGAAGCACTAGGAATGCCTGTTCAGAAAATGTAATGCTACCTTTACTACATGGCAGTAAAATCAGTGGACGAATTCTTTGCTACAACCAAGCATTATGTACAAGAACTAAAACGTCTTAGATCTTTAGTGGATCAGACGGAGTTGGTAGAATCCATCAAGTGGGGAATGCCTGTTTATACCATCAATGGAAAAAACGTAGTGGGTCTGGGTGCACACAAGAGTTATTTCGGGCTCTGGTTTTACAATGGATCGTTTTTATCGGATCCCAATAACTTGCTAATCAATGCCCAGGAAGGCAAAACAAAAGGCATGCGTCAACTACGATTTCAATCAGAAGAAGAAATTGATGATAGCATGGTGATGCAACTTCTCCTGGAAGCCATCGAAAATCAAAAACAAGGAAAGGAGATCAAACCTGAGAAGAAGAAACTCGAAATCCCTGATGAATTGAAAGAAGCTCTTTCCAATAGCTCAGAATTATCGGAAGCGTTCGACTCGCTGACTCCAGGTAAGCAAAAAGAATATGCAGAATACATCTCTGAGGCCAAGCGTGAAGAAACCCGACTAAAGCGTCTAGAGAAAATCACTCCTATGATTCTTAGTGGAGTCGGTTTGAATGATCGGTATAAGTAAACCCACCACTGTGTTCCCTCTTTGGAGGGGTTAGGTTTAAAAATCTATCACAACCCCCAAAGTAGGCAGTACACTGCTGTTACTTACTTCTTGTATGCGGATCAAAGTTCTCGGTTCGATAATGTCACCATTATCATTTCTATCTAAACCATAAGACGGCTCAGATGGAAGATTACTTGCCAGCACATTCTGAACATCCAGGAACACATCCAGCGTCCATTGATTAAAATTGAACTTCTTATCTATACGAACATCCACCTGGAAAAATGGATCTAATGTCACCTGACCTAGGCGAGAGTAGTCCTTGACAATAGCTGGATAGTTATCGAGTGTCGCTTGTTGATCAACTGGTGCATAAGGAGTTTTTCCTAAATATCTGGTACGAAGACCAAGCTCCCAATTGTTGCCAAACTTATAGCCACCGGTGAAAGTGATCAACTGACCATTGTCCCAGGTGCTTGGCAAATACTCATTTTCATCAAAACCAGTATACTCACTTCGGTAAAGTGTTACAGCGAGAATCCCATAAAGCTTTCCGGTAAACTTCTGCTGCAGCAAAAACTCTACTCCATAAGTTCGTCCCAGCCCAACACTAGTGATAGGCTCATTACCCAATACTTCAAAACCTCCTCCAAGATTGGCCAGAGAAACACTGTCCACCAAAGACACCGGATAATTATGATACTTCTTATAAAATCCTTCTACAGATATTCTTGCAGACTTGGTGACCAAATACTCTAATCCTAGCACTGCATGATCAGACTGTATGTATTCAGCTCCGTCATTAGTAAAACCTCCGAGAGAATCCGTGAATCCCAAAATGGTATATGGTGGCAGTTTATAGTATCGACCAAGAGAAGCATTCAAGCTCCATTTTTGCTCTTCGTCCAATTTGTAGCTACCTGAAACTCGTGGACTAATCGTTTTCCAAAGTTCATTTCCTGAATCTGTGAAGGTATTGCCATCGGCTCTAAGTCCAGCAGACATGCTCAACCGACCATTCAGAAAGTCTCTGGATGCCTGACCGTTCAGACCATACTTGATCATGGAATACCCATTATCAAATCGGAAATTGCTGACTTCATTGGTCGTGATATTAGAATAGTCAGCTAACTGCACGGTACCGCCAGCGCTAAACGTCCAATCTCCAACAAACCGTGTATAATTATGGCGCAGCTTCGTTTCCCATTCCCGACTGTCATTGCTAAAGTACAAACCCGTTTGGTCCACGTTATTTTCATACCGCTCAAATCGGTTTTGAAGGATATTAGTACTCAAAGTAGTCTGAGTAAATCCTCCAAAGTCTTTGAATCGATGTTTCCAACTCACTCCTGAAGTAAACGTTCGTTGTTGAATGATTGGGATCTGATCCAATGTAGCTTGTTGCTCCGGATCAAAGTCATCGGGCGCATTAATAGTCAAGTCATCAATTGAGCCTACACCAGTTACTATCAGCTCATCGTATTTCGAAAACTTGTGAGAAATCTTATATTGATAATCCCAGTAGTCTGGCAAGAATGGCAGGTCAATCAGTTTGAATAAGAACTGCAAATACGAACGACGAATCGAAGCAATGAATGTCGTATTAGCTGCCTCCTTTTCTCCTCTAAAGAGCGGACCCTCCATAGTTAGCGCAGACTCACTTCCACTAACCCGAATATTGGTTTTCAATTTTTGATCATTACCATTTCGCTGATCAAACTGCAAGACTCCAGAAAGCACATTATCATATTGTGACTCAAATGCTGAAGTACTTAGTGTCACTCCTTCGAAGAACGACACATTTAAAAGTCCAACAGGACCACCAGCACTTCCCTGAGTAGCAAAGTGATTGATATTTGGGATTTCAATTCCATCCAGATAATAAACATTCTCATTGGGAGCTCCACCACGAATGATGACGTCATTGCGAAAGCCACCAACAGATCCAGAAACTCCGGGAAGTGATTGGACCACTTTAGCAATATCATTATTCCCACCAGGATAAGTAGCCACCTCCTCTTGTGAGAGCTTTTGAATGGATAATGGCGTTTCCATCGATT
>CAXEKM010000596.1:0-3840 GCA_963996645.1 uncultured Marinoscillum sp. | reverse complement strand
GTGGATGCCCTGGTGGACATTCGTGGACGCAATAATTACAGAGAGGAGTCCGGTCCTATCAATGTCTACCAATGTGATGACTGTGGTCAGTGGCATTTTACCTCCAAAGGAACGGTTCATCCTTTGTTAAAGGATGAAGACGTTCAAAATAGGATTTCTTCTCAGAACGAAGCTGAGTATTGGGAGCGTAAATTACGATTCTGATTCGTCGATATCTGAGTCATCATGCATAACTTCATTCAAAGGCTTTAGATTCGATGGAATCTGTCCTTCAGGATCATAAGGGAATACCTCTAGAATGTTGGTTAAAGAAATCGCAGGAATATCATAAGGAACAAGCATACTGTTTAAGTGCTCTTCTATACGTTCATATGCCTGTTTAGCTGTTTCTGCACTAACGAGGATGTATGTATTGATTTTGACTTCTTTATCGCTATCACCGTCTACAGTAGCATAAACTACCTTGCTTTTAAACCATTTTTCAGAGTCTTCGTGATTGATTACCTCTGCAATATTGGTTTTGGTGATTTGAGTTACAGTAAACTCACCACGGATGTCTCGTTCACAGATTTCGTAAACTCTTGATTCAGCATCAGTGTAAGAGACAGCATCAAGCAAAAATGTGTCTGTCACCTGCTTTACCATTCCATCCTCTAATTCCTTATTGTGCTTAATTTTACAGGTATACCAGATTTTCATTTTTGTTCTTTATTTATGATCCAAAAAGTTGAAGGCTGCAAAGATAGATGTCCTGTTTTGATGTGAAAATTTATCGAGAAAATCTTGCTACAATTTTTTTATGGGAACAAAATGTAAGAGACTTGTTTCTAATAAACAGATTAACCCCAAACCCCAATGACTCCAGGTATTCCTAAAATTTTATGGCAACCAGGCCAGGAATTTATTGATCATAGCAATTTAACTGCCTATATCAATTGGTTGAAAACCAACTACGATCATCAATTTGAAAACTATGATGAGCTGTGGCAATGGTCTTGTGACGATACTAAAGTATTTTGGAAAAGTATTTATGAATACTTCCAGGTGATTGAATATGGAGATCCAGAGTTTATTCATGATGATCTACCAATGCCTCATACCAGGTGGTTTAAAGGTAGTAAGCTCAATTATGCTGAACATTCTTTCAGGTTTGCAAATTCAGAAGCTCCAGCCATAATATTTCATCATGAAAGTAAAGGCACATCAGAGATTAGTTGGAGGGAGTTAAAAAAAAAGGTTGCTTCTTTTCAGACTTACTTGCTTAATCAAGGAGTGCAAAAAGGTGATCGAGTAGTAGCTTATCTTCCTAACATTCCAGAGGCGGTAGTGGCATTTCTAGCTACTTGTTCAATAGGTGCCGTTTGGTCAAGCTGTTCACCAGATTTTGGAGCGAGCAGTGTGGTGGATCGTTTTAAGCAAATTTCTCCTAAAGTCCTGATCACGGTTGATGGTTATCACTACCAGGGAAAAGCTCATGATCGAGTAGAGGAAGTGCATCAGATTCTTGCTGATTTAGATTCAGTTACTTCGGTCGTTCAGATTCCGTCATTGCATAAAGTGTCCTTTGTGGATTATGCTTCAGATTGGGAAGAGATAATGAAGATAGAAGGTGATTTGGAGTTTGCTCCAGTTGACTTTTCTGATCCTATATGGGTTTTATATTCATCTGGTACCACTGGGCAACCAAAAGCCATTACACATTCACAAGGAGGAGTATTGCTGGAACACTTGAAATATGTGACCTTCCACAATGATGTAAAACAAGGCGAACGATATTTTTGGTACACCACCACAGGCTGGATGATGTGGAATTTTGTACAAGCAACGCTTCTGGCAGGAGCCACTATTGTCTTGTACGATGGAAGCCCATCCTATCCAGATATCAATACGTTGTGGGAACTAGCTGATCAGTTGAAAATCAATCATTTCGGTACTAGTGCTCCATTCATCGTGGCATGCATGAATAAAGGCTTAAAGCCAGGTGAAAGTTATGATCTGTCACATTTAAGGTCTATCAGTAGTACAGGGTCTCCTTTGCCTTCAGAAGGCTTTGATTGGGTATATGAACAGGTGAAAGATGATGTTTGGTTATGCTCCATGAGTGGAGGTACGGATGTTTGTTCAGCTTTTGTGGGAGGATGTCCCATAGAACCACTTTATGAAGGGGAGATTCAACGAAGAGCATTAGGGTGTGCGATGGCTTCCTATGACGATGAGGGAAATGAAATTATTGGTGATGTTGGAGAAATGGTGGTGACTAAACCGATGCCATCTATGCCTATCTACTTCTGGGGCGATGAAAATAAAGAACGTTATTTAGAGTCATATTTCGAAATGTTTCCAAACGTCTGGAGGCACGGAGATTGGCTGGAAATCACGGAACGCAATACACTCATCATTAAAGGTAGATCTGATGCTACTCTGAATCGTCATGGTATTCGGATAGGTACTGCTGAGATTTATCAATCAGTTGATAAAATCAAAGGAGTGAGGGATAGCTTGATTGTAAACCTGGAGTTGGATGGAGGGAAGCATTTCATGCCATTGTTTGTATTAATGGAGGATGGTTTTGAATTGACTGAAGAACTTAAAATGCAAATAGCTGACCAGTTAACGCAGGACTTTTCAAGAAGACATGTGCCAGATGAAATGATAGAAGTACAGGATATACCTTACACTATCAGTGGTAAAAAAATGGAAGCACCTGTTAAACGAATTCTTCTTGGTAAACCTAAAAATCTAGCAGCAAATCTAGGAGCGATGAGAAATCCGGAATCACTTGATTTTTTTGAATCTTTTCAGGTAACTACATAGAATATTCATTGGAATTAAGAGAATTTTATAGAAACCAAAGGTTGTAATCGAGGCTATTTCATTAGTTTTAAAAAGTAATTACCCAACCTTAGCGCGCCATCTATGTACTTACGAAGTATAGTAATAATCTTCTCGTTATTTGTGACAATGTCTGCCTTAGCAGATGAGAATCAGGTAGTCGATAGTTTACATCAGGAGCTGAGACAGCTTTCTGATGGAGATTTAAAAAAGCGGGTTCAGATCAATAATGCATTGGCCTGGGAATATAGAGATGTAAGACCAGATTCCTCATTGTTTTTTGCGAATAAAGCACTAAAAATTTCTAAGGAGAATGGATTCCTGGATGATGAAATTCAATCAATCAATTACATCGGAGTAGCCTATAGAAACTTAAGTAATTTTTCGAAAGCTTTTGAGAAGTACCTGGAAGCCTTAAAGCTAGCTGAAGATCGAAGCAATGGTGAGCAGCGAGGCTATTCATTAATCAACCTGGGTAATCTATATCTCTATCAGACCAATTTTCAGGGAGCCATTAAGTATTTTATTCAAGCGTTGGATCAGGCTCAATCCCTGGCAGACAAACGCATGGTGGGTTATTGTTTTTTGAATCTTGGTAGGTCGTATAAAGGTATAGCTGAGTATGGTCAGGCAGAACTCTATTACAAACAAGCAATAGACATAAGAGGTGAGTTAGGGGACGAATACGGTACGTTAGCAGCAGAAATCGACCTGGCAGAAACCTATATGCTTCAAGGGAATTTGAAGCAAGCAGAGCGTTATCATCTTAGTCTTACAGAAAGAATTGACCCAGATTTAAATCCAAGGATGCTTTCTGTGGTATTTAAAAACATGTCAGAGTTGTATCTGGCTAAAAACGAATTAGACAAGGCAAAACAATATGCATTTAAGGCCATAGATATCACGCGAGATGTCAACAGTAGATATGAAGAAAAGAATGTGCTCGAAAATCTTAGCAAAATATATGCTAATGGGAATGAATATGAAGAAGCATACAATACTAACGTT